>NZ_JBYCKY010000165.1:0-2475 GCF_057473605.1 Mycobacterium sp. TH-M82
GCCGGCCGGCGGCGACGTCATCGCTGTTCTCCCGGCCGGTGAGCTGAAACTTGGCCTGCGCGTAGACGAGTCCGAGCACGTCGCGGTAGGTGAAGTACTTGCGGGCGGCCAGCCCGCGGCCGAAATGGACCAGCGACGAGCCCTGCACCAGGGTGTTGTCCACGTCGAAGAATGCGGCGGCGGTCAAGTCGACCGGCGGCTGCGCAGGGGTGTCGACGCAACGCAGGTCTTCGACCGCGCAGTCGGCGTCGGCATTCGGGGCCGGCGATCCCGAGTCGGCGTGCGCGGTGCAGTCCGCACCGCCAGGGTCGGAGGAAGCCATCATCGACCTCCTTTTGTGCTATGCCCGCCGCGCTGTGCTATGCCCGCCGCGCTGTGCTATGCCCGCCGCGCTGTGCGCCGTCGGGCCGGCCGAGCCGGTTTGGGGACTGGTATCAACCTTATCGGGCGGCGGGGTGGGAGTGCGCCGACGCTGCTGGCGCTAGCATGCGCGCATGCCAACGTTGACCACCGCGTCACGGGTGCTGGCGTTCGGGGGACCCTGAGCGTGGGTGACCTGCGCATCACAGACCTGGTCATCGAGTACGCTCTCGGCGGCGGTGGCACGATCCGCCCCATCAACGGTCTCAACCTGCGGATCGCGGCCGGGTCGCTGGTGGTCGTGTTAGGTCCCAGCGGGTGCGGGAAGACCACGTTGCTGTCGTGTTTGGGCGGCATTCTCAGCCCGAGCAGCGGCCAGGTCCAGTTCGGTGCCGTCGAGGTCACCGCCTTGGATCGCGGCGGGCTGACCGCCTACCGGCGCCGCACCGTGGGCATCGTCTTTCAGGCGTTCAACCTGGTGGCCAGCCTGACCGCGCTGGAGAACGTGATGGTGCCGATGTGGGCGGCCGGGTGGTCGCACTGGTCAGCGCAGGAACGCGCCCGCGAGTTGCTGGCCGGCGTCGGACTGCATGACCGGATGACGCACCGGCCCGGTCACCTCAGCGGCGGCCAGCAGCAGCGGGTGGCGGTGGCCCGCGCGCTCGCCTTGGACCCGCCGCTGATCCTGGCCGACGAACCCACCGCGCAGCTGGATTTTGTCCGGGCCGCAGAGGTGCTGCGGCTGTTGCGGGGAATGGCGTCCGGTGACCGTGTCGTCGTGGTGGCCACGCACGATACCCGGATCCTGCCACTCGCCGACCTGGTGGTACAGCTTGCGCCGCCGCTCACGCCCATCTACCAGGAGCACGAACCCGTCCGGGTCACGCGCGGCTCGGTGCTGCTCGAACAGGGCAGCATCGAGGACTTGATCTACGTCGTCGCCGACGGTGAACTGGAAATCGTGCCGGAGTCCGCGGGCCCGGGCCAGGGACTGCTCAAGATCGGCACGCCCGGCGACTACGTCGGCGAGCTCGGGCCGATGATCCGGATCCCCCGCTCGGCCACGGTACGCGCCCGCAGCGACGCAACCGTCGTCAGCTACACCGTGGAGGCGTTCCGCGCGCAATTCGGCCTTCCGCCGGACACCGCCTCATCAAACGCCACCGGACCGTCATAAAGCAGGTCCTCGATCAGGCTGAGTATCACCCTGAATCGCTGTCGGCCCTGACCGACGCGGTGTTTGTGTGGTGTCGGCGTGGTGTTATCGGCCCGGTCCGACATCCTCGTCATCGAGATTTGTGCCCGCGGCGAGGATACGCCTGCGGGCAACCGGCCTGCCATCGATCCGTTTTGTCACCTCCGGCAGGTTCGGTGGTGCGCCGACCCGTCCCTGCACCGGCGCGCCGTTTTTCACCGACGGCGCAACCACTCGCTTGGTGTCGGTCTTGGCATCACCCGATCCGCCGGCACCGCCCGGGGCGCCGGGCGGCATCATCGGGTACCCGCCCATGCCGCCGCGCGCCGCGACCGACGGCTCGGGGGTAGCCGCTGCGGAAGGCGGGCCGGGCGACGACGCCGGGAAGGTCGCGGCCGAGGGGGTCGCCGGCGGCCCGAGGTAGCCGGCGGGAGCGGTGCCGGCGAGGCCACCGCCGACGCCGGCAGCTGCACCCCCGGCGCCGAGCAGTGCCCCGCCGGTGCCGAGGGTATCGCCCAGAGCCTCGGCGGGGACCTCGCCGGCGAGCTCGGCACCTTGACCGGCGTTGCCCAACCCACCCGCAAGCTGCTGGCCCGCCTGCAGACCCTGCTGGAGAGCCTGGTTGAGCGACTGAAAGAAACCGCCGAAAACACCGCCGAGTCCCTGCCCCACACCGGATAGCGATTGCGGAACCTGCTGGGCCATCCCCATCATCTGCTGCAACGCCTGAGCCGACTCCTCCTCATTGGCGGGGAATTTGGCCAGCGCCTCACCGGTCTGCAGTTCGCGCTCGGCATATCCATCCTCTGCAGCAGCCATGTCGGCGGGGTCGCCGATATTGCCGGCCATGCCCAAAGCGGCGAGCAGTTGACTAATGACCGACTGTCCCGAGGCGATCTGGTCGGGTGTCAGCGGCGGCG
>NZ_JBYCKY010000166.1:0-1215 GCF_057473605.1 Mycobacterium sp. TH-M82
TGATCCGCCCGCATCTAGACGAGCGGGCGTGGCGGTTGTTGCTCGGCGCGGAGGCCAAGGTGCTGGGCCGGGGTGGAATCAAGCTGGTCGCGGCGGCCAGTGGGGTGCATCCGGACACCGTGGCGGCCGGTGTGCGCGAGTTGGATTGCGACGAACCGATCCCGGGACGGGTGCGCCGACCGGGCGCGGGGCGCCCGCCGATGACGGTGACTGACCCCGATCTGCTGGACGCGCTCGAAGTGCTGGTGGATCCGGTTTCGCGCGGTGATCCGGAGTCGCCGTTGCGGTGGACGACCAAATCGACGACGAAGCTGGCCGCCGAGCTGACCGCCGGGGGGCATCGGGTGTCCGCGCGGACGGTGGCCAAGCTGCTCAAAGAAGCTGGTTACAGCCTGCAGGCGAACTCGAAAACCCTCGAAGGCGCCCAGCATCCGGATCGGGATGCCCAGTTCGGCTATCTGAACACCGAAGTCGAACGATTCCAGGCCGACGGGGACCCGGTGATCAGCGTGGACACCAAGAAGAAGGAACTCGTCGGCAACTACAAGGCCGCCGGCCGCGAATGGGAGCCCGCCGGGTCGCCACGCCCGGTCAAGGTGCACGACTTCGCCGACAAGCAGCTGGGCAAGGTGTCCCCTTACGGGGTCTACGACATCGCCGCTAACACCGGCTGGGTCAATGTCGGCACCGACGCCGACACCGGCGCGTTCGCCGTGGAATCGATCCGCCGCTGGTGGACCACGATGGGCGCCATCTGCTATCCCGGATCGACCAAGCTGCTGATCACCGCCGACTCTGGCGGCTCCAACGGATCCCGGCTGCGGCTGTGGAAAACCGAACTCGCCGCCTTCGCCACTGAGGCCGGACTCGACATCACGGTCTGCCACCTGCCACCCGGCACCTCAAAATGGAACAAGATCGAACACCGGCTGTTCTCCGCGATCAGCCGCAACTGGCGCGGACGACCCCTGGAATCCCACGAGGTAGTCATTGAAACTCTCAGGGCAACAACCACATCCACCGGTCTAACCGTGAATGCGGTGCTCGACACCACCACCTACGAGCGCGGCATCAAGATCACCGACAAGCAGATCGCCGCCCTGGAAGCCACCCAACTGCGCCGTCACGAATTCCACGGCGACTGGAACTACACGCTCACCGCCGACCACACCGCGACACGCCCACCAGAACCCGATTAATTACTGCGCGAGCCCT
>NZ_JBYCKY010000167.1:0-2559 GCF_057473605.1 Mycobacterium sp. TH-M82
CACCAGCGGAACCACCACCTCGTGCTCGGCGAACCGGCTGCACGCCCACGGGTCGGACAGCAGCACGGAGGTGTCGAGAACGTAGGTCCGGATATCAGTCACGTGGCGCTCCTCGAGCGGGTTGAGCCAGCGCGGCCCCACACAGGCATGTCGGTGGGAATCGCGGCACCAGGACCGGGGCCGGTCCTGCCGTTGCGTTGACGGGAGGTGCCGCCCTGGCAGCTGAGCTTGTCGCTGGCCATCACCGACGACGCTACTCTCGTGGGCGCGTGCGCGCCGCGCAGGCGCGCCGAGGTCTTAACCGATGACGAACTGGCCCAGCGCGGGCTCGTCGGCCACACCCCAGGCGGTGATGCGGTCCGAGATCGCCTGCCGCAGTTCCGCGGGACCGAAGATGCCCGCCTGGGCGACGTTGCGCACCTTGTCCTGGTAGGAGTCGATGTCGGCGCCGGGGACCTGCAGGTCGGCGGCGCGGGCCGCGATCGCCGCGATGGTCTCGTCGCGGGTGTAGTCGAGGCAGTGCGCGACGAGGTTGGAGAAGAACTCCTCGTGCCGCACCTCGTCGCGGGCGATGCGGTCGACGAGTCCGGCCAGGACCGGCTCCTCGACCTTGGCCGCCAGGTTGGCGCAGAAGATCGCATGGGTGCGTTCGGTGAACGCCATGTACACCAGGGTTTCAACTTGGGTGTACGTGTCGGCGCGGTAGCCCTTCATCACGTGCTCGACCCGCGCCTGCTCGTTGGCGGTCGGGTCGACCTCGCGGGTCACCACCAGGTATTCGCGCAAAGCGATCGCGTGCAGGTGCTCCTCGGCGGTCCAGCGGCCCAGCCAGCGGCCCCACCACTCCTCGAGGATGAAGTGCTCGACGAGCTCGCGGTGATGGCCGGCGAGGTTGTCCTTGAGCAGCAACATGATCTCGCAGGCGTCGGTGATGTCCTTGGGCAGCGTGGCCTGCGACGCATCCCAGTCGCGACCGCCCAGGAAGGCGAAGTTCTCCCCGCGTTCGAACGGCACGTAGTCGTGGGCGAACCAGAGTTCCTCGGTGTTGAGGTGCCGGTCCATGTTCGCCTCGACGACGGGCTCGAGTTCCAGCGTCAGCGCATTAGCGACAGGTTTCTGTGCCATGGGGTTACTGTAACCTGCGTACACAGGTGAGTGAAATTCTCCGGTCGTGTCGCAACCGATTGGTGACTTTGGTCCTTTCGGGACCGACCGGCCGTCCGCTAACCGTCGACCAGCGTCCAGTCCTCGATGCCCTCGTAGAGGGGAAAGTTCGCGGCCAGCGTGGTGACCCGGCGCCGGAGCGCGGCGACGTCGGCCGACGTCCCCGCCGCGAGCGCGGTGGCGATGATGTCGGCGACCTCGGCGAACTCGGCGTCGGCGAAACCGCGGGTGGCCAGCGCCGGGGTCCCCACCCGCAACCCCGACGTCACCATCGGCGGGCGGGGGTCATTGGGCACCGCGTTGCGGTTGACGGTGATGCCGATGTCGTGCAACAGGTCCTCGGCGGCCTTCCCGTCGAGCGGCGAATCGCGCAGGTCGACCAGCACCAGGTGGACGTCGGTGCCGCCGCTGACCACCGACACGCCGGCCTTGGTCACGTCGGGGGCCGTCAGCCGCTCGGCGATGAGGCGCGCGCCGGACAGCGTGCGCCGCTGCCGGTCGGCGAACTCCGGCGTGGTGGCGATCTTGAGCGCGACCGCCTTGCCCGCCACTACGTGCATCAGCGGGCCGCCCTGCTGGCCCGGGAAGACCGCCGAGTTGACGGCCTTGGCGTACTCCTGCTTACCCATGATCATGCCGGAGCGGGCTCCGCCCAACGTCTTGTGCACGGTGGTGGACACCACGTCGGAGTGCGGCACCGGCGACGGGTGCAGTCCGGCGGCCACCAGGCCGGCGAAGTGCGCCATGTCCACCCACAACTTGGCGTCGACCTCGTCGGCGATCGCCCGGAACGCCGCGAAGTCGAGGGTCCGCGGATACGCCGACCAGCCGGCGATGATGACCTTCGGACGGAACTCGAGGGCCTTGGCCCGAACCGCGTCCATGTCGACCAGGTGCGTGGTGGGGTCGACGCCGTAGAAACCGGTCTCGTAGAGCTTGCCGGAGAAGTTCAGCTTCATGCCGTGCGTCAGGTGCCCGCCGTTGGCCAGGTCCAGCCCCAGCAGCCGCTCCCCCGGCGTCATCAACGCGTGCAGCACCGCCGCATTGGCCTGGGCCCCCGAATGCGGCTGGACGTTGGCGAACTCCGCGCCGAAAAGCGCCTTGGCCCGGTCGCGGGCGATGTTCTCCACGACGTCGACGTACTCGCAGCCGCCGTAGTAGCGCCGGCCGGGCAGACCCTCGGCGTACTTGTTGGTCAGCACACTGCCCTGGGCCTGCAGCACCGCGCGCGGCACGAAGTTCTCCGACGCGATCATCTCCAGGGTGTCGCGCTGCCGCTGCAGCTCCTTGCCGATCAACTCCGCGATGTCCGGGTCGACCTCGGCGAGCGGGGCGGACATCACAGAGGACGTGCCGGGAGCGGTGGCGCGGGCGTCAGGTGCAGCAGTCACACGG
>NZ_JBYCKY010000168.1:0-8134 GCF_057473605.1 Mycobacterium sp. TH-M82
TGGCGGTCGCCGTCGACGTGCCGTCCGGGCACGGCCATCACTACGTCAAAGACGTGGCCAACGCCTGGGCGGCGGTGCTGCAGCCGAAGGGCTGGACGGCGGAGAAGACCGCGAGGCTGCGCCCGCTGCTGCACTCCGACGAGAATGCCTAGCAACCGAGGTCGGCAAGCACCCCGATTCCGGCCAGGATCACGATGTAGCCGTTCACACCATCGGGTGCTGGGCTGCCGTTGCTGTCGAATTCAGGTGCTCGTGGCGCAGTTGATGCGCGGGTGGATCCGGGAACACCACATCACGGGTGATGTGCAACCCGGCGTCGACGTGGATCAACTCGCCCGGCGCGATCAGCTGCCAGCGCGAGTCGTCGTCCATCGGCTCGCTGGCGAACACCACCGCCGATCGCCCCGCCAGTTGCTCGGCGTGTGCCCGAATACGCTTGCTGCGCAACGCTAGCCCTGCCGGCAGTGCGCCATCGCGGCGGTCGAGCATATACAGTTCGTTGGGCTCCGGGTAGCGCAGCGCCCATATGTCGGTGGCCGTGCTCAACAACACGTTGAGCGCAAAGATCGGCACGTTGGCGGCCAGCCATCGCACGGCGTCGACCAGGCCGGCCGTCACATCGCCGTCGCGCGCTCGGATGGCAGCGGTGATCAGTGCGAACACCCGCTCGGAGTCGGTCTGGCCCAACACCAGGCCGGCGGTCCCGACCTGGTGCAGCCGCTCGTCGAGCAGATCCAGACCGGCCACCACACCGTTATGGGCGAAGATCCGGCCGTCCTGACAGAACGGGTGGGTGTTGACCACGTCGAGCGAGCCGGTGGTCGCATACCGCACATGCGCCACGAACGTGGTACCGGTCATCTCATGCGCCTCGGTGGCAAAATCGGTGTCCTGCCACGCCGCGATGGGCTGCTTGCGCAGCTCCGGTTGCCCGTGCGCGTCGAACACACCCAAGCCGGTGCCGTCGGGGTTTCTTCGGCTCTGCACCTCCAGGCTGTCCGCAGCGTCCAACAGCCAGAACGTGGCCTTGACCACGTTCGTCCCGGCGTGCAGGGCAAAGAGTCGGCACATCCGGGTCAGGCTACCAGTGCCGGTCGGGGATCACCGTGAGCAGACAGATGCCGGCCATGGCAGCTCGTGCGTCACCCCCAATCTGCTGGCCGCACGAAATTCTGACGTTAATGCTGCGCGACGCCGTCGTTACAGAATAATTACCACGACATTCGCAGCTGACCTTGCGTGCTACTAACGTGTAAACAGTCCGCTGTGGCCGTTAAAAGACCGTTACTCCACCATTTTCTCCAGCAAGTCTCTGGAAAGCTCATGACGAGTGCAGCGTGGCTGCCGATTTCGAATGGTCGTGTCTTTATTGAGGAGAATTCATGACATTTGTGACCGTACAGTGTGAAGCACTATCTGCAGCCGCCGCCCAGCTGGAAGGTATCGGCTCAGCGGTGACCGCTCAGAACTCGGCCGCAGCAGCCCCGACCACAAGCGTCGTTCCCGCGGCCGCCGATCAGGTATCAGCGCTGCAATCGGCGCTGTTCTCCGCCTACGGGGCGTTGTACCAGCAGGTCAGCGCCCAAGCTACGGCAATTCACCAGATGTTTGTGAACGCGCTGAGCACCAGCGCGGGCTCCTACGGCACCACCGAAGCTATGAATGCGGCCACGGCCAATTCGTCTGGGTCCGGGTTCTCCGGACTCATCGGTGCGCTGTTGGGCTCCAGCTCCTCATCGGGTTCGTCGGGCCTCGGGGGATTTTTGGGCGCCTCCGGGCCGCTGGGCCCGTCCGGGAGTCCTGCCACTATCGGGAACATCGCGTTTGGAAACTGGGCCGCCGGCTCGTCAGACCTGCTCGGGTTGGCAGGTGGTGGTCTTCTCAATTTTCCCAATACGGCCGCGGAAGTGCTGCCGGCAGCCGGCCTGGAGAGTGCAGTGCTGGCAGGGGCCGTGGGACCGGGGGGCAGCGCAGGGTTCGTTGGGGCTCCGGTGTCGGCAGGGCTAGGCCAGGCATCGGCGGTCGGTGGATTGTCGGTGCCGCCCAGCTGGGCCACCGGCATCGCACCGGCGGGCGGCCCTTCCCCCGCGACGTTGGTGGGCACGGGCTGGGCCACTGCGCCCGCGGCTGCCGCGCACGCGCCGGTGTCCACGGTGCCGTCGGGGATGCCGTTCCTGCCCGGCGCCGGGAAGTCCGGCGGCTTTGGTGTGCCGCGCTACGGCGTCAAGCCCATCGTCATGCCCAAGCCGGCGGTTGTCTAGAAAGCGCAACACGCCTGCAAGCGGTCACGGCCAGTTAACAGGCATCGGGATTTGAAAGAACACGGAGCTGGAGCAATGTTTGATTTCGGAGCGTTACCCCCGGAAGTCAACTCCGGGCTGATGTACACCGGCGCGGGATCGGCGCCGATGATGGCTGCCGCACAGGCCTGGAACAGCCTGGCCGCCGAGCTCGATTCGGCAGCATCGGCCTACCAGACGTTGATCACCACGCTGGCCGGTGACGAATGGCGGGGTCCGGCGTCCGCCTCGATGGCAGCCGCCACGGCACCCTACATCGGATGGATGAGCAACACCGCCGTGGCCGCCCAACATGCGGCCAACCAGGCCATGGCCTCGGCCAACGCTTACGAAGCGGCGTTCGCGATGACCGTGCCCCCGGAAATCGTCGCGGCCAACCGGGCGTTGCTGGCCAACCTCGTCGCGACCAACGTCCTGGGGCAAAACACGCCGGCGATCGCGGCCACCGAGGCTCACTACGCCGAAATGTGGACCCAGGACGCCGCCGCCATGTACGGCTACGCCGGTAGCTCGCAGGTCGCCGGGAAATTGCAGCCGCTGACCTCCCCGGCGCTGACCACCAATCCGTCCGGCATCGCCGCTCAGGCGGCGGCAGTCAGTGGGGCTGGCACCGGTGGCCTGCAGACGGAGCTGTCACAGCTGATTTCCGGCCTGCATAGCGCCGTCGGCAGCCTGTCGTCCCCGCTGGCAAGCGGCAGCGGTGCGTCGGGCCTCGCGGGAATGGCGGATTCGATCAACAGCTTCCTCGCCATCCCGGTCGTTGCAGACACCATCAACAACACGTTCTACAGTGCGGGATGGTGGGTTCCGATGGCCATCCCTACCTCAATACTGCTTGCAAAAACCCTCGCCACCTTCTCGGCGGTCACCGGCGCGGGCGGCGCCGCGTCACTCGGTGCCGGCGTGACGGGGGGAACCGTCCTGGCGAGCTCGGTCGGCTCGACGGGTGTGACGGGCGTAGGCGCCCTCGGCGCAGCGCCGGTGGCGGCGGGCTTGGGTGGGACGGCCTCCGTCGGTGGTCTCTCGGTGCCGGCCGCCTGGTCGGCGGCCACTCCGGCGGTCAGCGAGTCGGCGACGGCGACGTTGGCGGGCAGCGGCTGGACCGCCGCCGCTGAAGAGGGCACGCAGGTGGCAGCCGTGCCGGCCGGGATGGGCCCGATGGCCGCGGGCGGCCGTGGCGGCTTCGGTTTCGGCGCTCCCCGGTACGGGTTCAAGCCGACCGTGATGCCTAAACAGGTTCTCGCCTGACGCGTAGTTCCGCAGCTAACGACATTTCGGTTAGCTGGCAAGCCCGTTCCCACCCACCGCGTCGCGCGGAAATCAGCCCGGATTACCGGTAGCGGATCTGGTGTCACCTGCTGGCGGCGGCGCTCCGTCCACCACTCGGGTGGACGGACCTGTCGCGAGCGCCTGGAGGCATCGGCGACATCGGGACAACGGTGGTGATCAGTTCACATAACTGCAAAATGTCCCGAACTTCCCGGTTGGCTGGCAAACGACCTGCCGATGGTGTTGGCCCTGGGGTTCACTGGTAGTTTGCAGCCGGGGCGGAGCTAGCGAATCGGCCGACCCGTCCTGCGAGGGCGGGCATGGATCTGCCGAGTCGGCGACGCACTGCGGGCTGTCCGCGTGGGCTTGTCCCAGCAAGTCGCTACCGCCAGCGGCGCTCAAGATGACCAGCACACCGGCGCTGGCGATCAGTACGCGTTGCGCTAATTTGCGAACGGGCCTCCGTGTCGTGACGTGTAGGCTCATCAACATCCTCCTCGCGACGGCTAGACCAGGCGATGACATTCATCGTAACAAGAAGTTCACATGTTAACAAGAAGTTAACGCCGACACGCGCGAGATTCTGCGGGTGGGCCGTTGCTGGCAGCCCGTCGAGGGCGTGGATCTCCCCACTTACCGCTGCTCACGCATGCAGATCGCCGCGGGCCAGCCCACGATATGGGATCTCGCCTCAGCCGGTCTTCCTGCCCGCGCTAGCGGCATCGGTACCTGAGGCGTAGCCGGCGACGCCGATCACGACAACCGCTCGATCACCATCGCCATCCCCTGCCCGCCGCCCACACACATCGTTTCCAGCCCGAACGTCTTGTCGTGGGTCTGCAGGTTGTTCAGCAGGGTGGCGGCGATGCGGGCGCCGGTCATGCCGAACGGGTGGCCGAGCGCGATCGCCCCGCCGGAGACGTTGAGCTTGTCCTCGTCGATACCCAGTTCACGCGCCGAGGCGAGCACCTGCACCGCGAACGCCTCGTTGATCTCGAACAGGTCGATGTCGGAGATCGACATGCCCGCGTTGGTCAGCGCTTTCTTGGTCGCCCCAACCGGACCCAACCCCATGATTTCCGGGGACAGGCCGGAAACCCCGGTAGCGACGATCCGGGCCAGCGGCGTCAGACCCAGCTCCTTGGCCTTGGTGTCGCTGGTGATCACCACCGCAGCCGCGCCGTCGTTGAGAGGGCAGGCATTGCCGGCGGTGACGGTGCCGTTGGGCCGGAACACCGGTTTGAGCTGGCTGACCACATCGTAGGTGGTACCGAACCGCGGGCCATCATCGACGCTGACGGTGCTTCCATCCGGCAGTGTCACCGGTGAGATCTCACGCGCGAAGTGCCCGTTCTTGATCGCCTCCTCCGCCCGGTTCTGGCTGCGCACCCCCCACTGGTCCTGGTCTTCGCGGCTGATGCCGGTCAGCAGCACGACGTTCTCGGCGGTCTGGCCCATCGCGATGTAGATGTCGGGCAGGGTGCCGTCGCTACGCGGGTCATGCCATTCATCGACACCGGCGGCCGCGGCTTCGGAACGTTTCTGCGCTTCGTCGAAGAGTGGATTCTTGGTGTCCGGCCACGAGTCCGAGCTGCCCTTGCCGGCACGCGACACCGTCTCCACACCGGCCGAAATGTAGGCGTCGCCCTCTCCGGCTTTGATCGCGTGGAAGGCCATCCGGGTGGTCTGTAGCGACGACGAACAGTAGCGATTGACGGTGGTGCCCGGCAGGAAGTCGTAGCCCAGCTGGACGGCGACGACGCGGCCGATGTTGAAACCGGACTCGCCGCCCGGAAGGCCGCAGCCCATCATCAGGTCGTCGATCTGGTGCGGGTTCAGCGCGGGTACCTTGTCGAGGGCGGCCCGCACCATCTGCGCCGCCAGGTCGTCGGGCCGCATGCTGACCAGCGACCCCTTGCCCGCGCGGCCGATCGGGGAACGGGCGGTTGAGACGATGACGGCTTCGGGCACGGTGGGTCCTCCATTCGAGTATGGCCCCGAATTTAGCCCGGCGACGATGCGGGCCGCGCAGCGGGCCGGTGAGGAGCTGGGCAATCGGGTCAAGCCCGGCGACGATGCGGGCCGCGCAGCGGGCCCCGCCCCTACCTGCCGGCGGTCACGACGGGAGCAGGCACCCCGGTGGTCGGTCGCCGCTGCAGCCGCGACACGGCCAGCAGCTGGGTCCGGCGTGCAACGGTGTCCGCGGCAGTCGGAGTCCACGGCAGCGCAGCCACCGGGTCAGCGGATTGACCCGAGTACTCGCCCAGGGCGACAAGGAGTGCCGGGATCAACTGGTTTGCCGTCAGCGCGTACCCGGCTGCGGAGGGATGGTACTGGTCTTCGGAGAACAGCAGTTCGGGTGCCTGTTGAAACTCCGGTGCCAGCAGGTCGGCGAACGGAACCGGGATGCCGCCGGCCGCTTTGACCGCTACCGCCTGGGCGCGCGCCAGCCGGCGGCCGCGGGCGCGCGCCGCCCAGCGCAGCGGCTGCGCAATCGAGGTGATGACCCCGAAATCCGGACAGGTGCCCACGACCACGACGGCGCCGCCGGCGTGCAGCCGGCCCACCGCCGCGCCCAGCCGGCGTGCTGAGCTGCTGATTCCGTTGAGCGCGGTGACGTCGTTGGCGCCGATCATGATCACCGCCGCGTCCGGTGGCGGCCCCGCGACGAACATCGCGTCGACCTGACCGGACAATCCCTTCGAGGTTGCGCCGACAATCGCCTTGGTGCTCAACCGGACCCGCTTGCCGGTCCGCCCGGCGAGCGCCCGGGCGATCAGCGCGCCCGGGACTTCGTCGGCGCTGTGGCAGCCGTACCCGGTCGCGGTCGAGTCACCGAAGACCATCAGGTGCAGGCCGACGGGCGTGCCGTGCCGCCATCGTTCGACCGCCCCGCCCTCGGGCGGGTATACGCCGTCGGCACGGGGTGGGATGTCCCAGGCCTTCGGGATGATCCTGCGCGCCTGGTCGGCTTGGCCGGCCAGCAGGTTGCGAATGCCTACATAGACTGTGCCGGTCGATGCCAGCGCACCCGCTATGACCAGCATGATCGCTGATCGTCGCGGTGGATGCACAGCCATGTTGGCAGTCTAGGCAGCGTTGGCGCTGTGTTGCCGACGCTGCCTACACCGGGCTGGTTACGATGAGGGCGCAATATAATGTCGAAGTAATATCGAAGTGGATTCTTACATTCCTTCCAGATCGCCGCGCCGTTCGTGCCGACGGCCACTCGCTCGCTGCGCCAGATCGGCGGATACATTCGCGAGGTCACCGGCTGAACAATTGGCCCAGTAGGCAGATCACCTGAGACGATGACGGCATGCGAATCGCACGCCACATCAGTGAACTCATCGGCAACACCCCACTGGTCCAGCTGAACTCGGTCGTCCCGGCCGGGGCGGGCATGGTGGCGGCGAAGGTCGAGTATCTCAACCCCGGTGCGAGCTCCAAGGACCGCATCGCGGTGAAGATGATCGACGCCGCCGAGGCCAGTGGGCAGCTGCGGCCCGGCGGCACCATCGTCGAACCCACCTCGGGCAACACCGGTGTGGGCCTGGCGCTGGTAGCGCAGCGTCGCGGCTACCGGTGCGTGTTCGTCTGCCCCGACAAGGTCAGCGAGGACAAACAGAACGTCTTGCGCGCCTACGGTGCTGAGGTGGTGGTGTGCCCGACGGCGGTGCCGCCGGACGACCCGGCCAGTTACTACAGCGTCTCCAACCGGTTGGTCACTGAGATCGCCGGGGCCTGGAAGCCCGACCAGTACTCCAACCCGCAGGGCCCGGCCAGCCACTACGAGACCACTGGCCCCGAAATCTGGGCCGACACCGACGGTAAGGTCACCCATTTCGTCTCCGGCATCGGAACCGGAGGCACCATCACGGGCACCGGCCGCTACCTCAAGGAGGTCTCCGGTGCCCGACCACAGGGACCGGTGCGGATCATCGGTGCCGACCCCGAAGGCTCGGTGTATTCCGGCGGGGCCGGTCGCCCGTATCTGGTGGAGGGGGTCGGCGAGGATTTCTGGCCGGAAGCCTATGACCCGGAGATACCCGACGAGGTCATCGCAGTGTCCGACGCCGACTCGTTCGACATGACCAGGCGGTTGGCTCGCGAGGAGGCGCTGCTGGTCGGAGGCTCGTGCGGGATGGCTGTGGTCGCCGCGGTGGAAGTCGCTGTGAAAGCCGGACCGGCCGCGCTGGTCGTGGTATTGCTGCCGGACAGCGGTCGCGGCTACATGTCGAAGATCTTCAACGACGCCTGGATGTCGTCGTACGGGTTTTTGCGCTCCCGGCTCGATGGGTCGACCGCACAGCCCACGGTCGGCGACGTGCTGCGCGGCAAGTCCGGTGTGCTCCCCGACCTGGTGCACACCCACCCGTCCGAGACTGTGCGCGACGCCATCGGGATCCTGCGTGAATACGGGGTATCCCAGATGCCCGTCGTCGGTGCCGAGCCGCCGGTGATGGCCGGTGAGGTGGCCGGCAGCGTGTCCGAGCGCGAGTTGCTGTCCGCGGTGTTCGAGGGTCGCGCCAAGCTCGCCGACGCGGTGGCTCAGCACATGAGTC
>NZ_JBYCKY010000169.1:0-21625 GCF_057473605.1 Mycobacterium sp. TH-M82
TGTCCGTTGTCGTTCTATCTGAGGCAGGTGCGGGCGTCTGACCTGCGGTGCCTCAGATCAAATGGCGATCCTGTTGCGGGTGGTTTGTCATCTGATCTGAGGTAAATAGGCCGGATCCTGGCCGCCTACGGGGAGGCGTGTTCGTCGGCGGCTCGCTGGCGTGGGGTATGGCCCTCGAGGGGTTCCGACCCGGCCGCTGGGACGTGCTTGGCGCCCCTGGTTTTCCTGGCCGGCGTTGCCGTGAACATGTACGCTCCTCGCGGCCACTAGCTTTCGGCCGCAATCGCCCGTCGCAGCGCGGTCAGTATGACGTCACGGCTGGGCAGATCCAACCGACAGACGTCACCCGTCGGCGGCCGATCGGGACGCATCACATCGGTGCCGTCAATCAGTATCGACGGTGACGGAAAGGGTCCGACCCGCTCAACGATCGCCGTGTTGATCCCGACCACGGCCAAACAGTCGACCAGCATTTCATGGGCCGTTGCCGCGTTCGGACAGCCCGGGCTGCTCAGAATCTCAATCCGCATCCCACGGTCTCCCAACACCCGTCATTAGCATCTCAGGTGGGTCAATTTTCGCGACCCGGTGACAGTTGCAGCCGGAGTTCGACGCGCCCGGTAGCTCGGCGATTTCGGGTACGCCGTGGCAGGCGCACTCCCTTGCGGCGAGTTCAAGCCGCGGCTCGCCGCTGCTGCGGTCGCAAAGTGTGCCGAGACGCGTCTATGCCGGCCATTTCTTGCGCCTGCTCGGCTGCGGTCTGCCCTAGCCGGACCAAATCCGCTCGCTCCTGGACCGAAAGCGGCTGTTCGCCAGCGACATCTGGCCGCTGGCCGTCACCGCTGCGGGCCTGGGACATCAGCCACCGCTCATCGCGCACCCATGTATGCAGCAGGCTCGTGTCCACGTTTAGCTGGCGGGCTACCTCAGCGACTCGCCGCTGCCCGTCGATCACCATGTGCGCGGCCGTGACTCGATACTGCGGGGTGAATGAGCGCCGATGTTGTGGCATACCTACTGGCTTCACGAATCCCACGTCGCGCTATCTGGGATGTCCACCATGTGGGCGGTCTGGGGCGATCCTTGTCGGGTGTGGCGGCCGAAGCGGCGTAGCCGCAGCGAGTTGGTGACCACGCTGACCGAGGAGAGCCCCATCGCCGCTCCCGCGATGATCGGGTTGAGCAGACCGAGTGCGGCTAGGGGGATCGCGGCGGTGTTGTAGCCGAAGGCCCAGCCAAGGTTCTGGTGGATGGTGCGCAGGGTCTGCCGGGAGAGCGCGATCGCCTCCACAACACCGTCGAGCCGGTCGGACATCAGCGTGATGTCGGAGGCCTCGATGGCCACGTCGGTGCCGGTGCCGATCGCGATGCCCAGATCGGCCTGCACCAGCGCGGGGGCGTCGTTGACGCCGTCGCCCACCATCGCGACCACCCGCCCCTGGTCTTGTAGCCGCTCGATTTCGGTGACCTTGTCCTGCGGCAGCACCTCAGCCAGGACGTGATCGATGCCGACCTGCGTGGCGATCGCGGCGGCCGTGCGGGCGTTGTCGCCGGTGATCATGGCGACCTGCAGGCCCATGGCTTGCAGTTGAGCGACCACGTCGGCGGCGTCGTCCTTGACCGTGTCAGCGACGGCGAGCACGCCCACAACGTGGTCGTCGCGGCCGACGAACACCGCGGTGCGGCCTTGCTCTTCGAGTTCGGCGGCCGCCGCAGAAAGGTGCTCAGGCAGAACCAAATCGTGATCGTCGACAAGTGTGCGACGTCCGACCAGCACGGTGCGGCCGTCGATCTGGGCCCGCACCCCGTGGCCGGCGAGGCTGGTGAACGCCGTCGTGGCCGGAATCTGCAACCCCAGCTCGCGCGCGGCCGCGACGATCGCTGTGCCGATGGGGTGCTCGGAGCCCGACTCGACCGCGGCGGCGATTCGCAGCACCAGATTGGGCTGGCGCCGCTTGCCGGCAATCACATCGGTGACCCGCATCTGGGCGCGGGTCAGCGTGCCGGTTTTGTCGAAGACCACGGTGTCGATCTTCTTCGAGGCTTCCATTACCTCGCCGCCTTTGACCAGGATCCCCAGTTCCGCGCCGCGGCCGGTGCCGACCGTGATCGCCGTCGGGGTGGCCAGGCCCAGCGCACAGGGGCATGCGATGATCAGCACCGCGACCGCGGCGGTCATACCGGCGACCGGGTTGGCGGCGATCAGCGTCCACCCGGCAAATGTCACCGCGGCAACCCCGACGACGGCCGGGACGAACACCGCCGAGACGCGGTCAGCCAGTCGCTGCACGGGGGCCTTGCCGCCCTGTGCCTGCTCGACCAGGCGCACAATCTGCGCCAGTGCGGTATCGGCGCCGACGGCGGTGGCGCGCACGGTCAGCAGCCCGTCGATGTTGACCGTCGCACCGGCAACACGGTCGCCCACCGATTTTTCGACCGGGACGGACTCGCCGGTCAGCATTGACTCATCGACGGCGGCGCGCCCGTCGGTGATCTCGCCGTCGACCGGGATCTTCTCCCCAGGCCGTACCCGTACCAGGTCTCCGACTTGTACCTGATCAACCGGCACGAGAATTTCTTGCCCGTCGACGAGCAGGCAGGCTTCCTTGGCGCCCATCTCCAAAAGCTTGCCGATCGCCTCCGACGCCTTGCTCGTGGATCTGGCCTCGAAGTAGCGACCCAGCACCACGAACGCAATGATCAGCGCCGCCGTCTCGAAGAACAGTGCGCCACCGGCGAACAACTCATACGTGGAGTAGCCGAATGCGGTCAATGTGCCCAGTGTGATCAGCGTGTCCATGTTGGCGCTTCCCGCCCGCGCCTGTTGCACCGCGCCGCGCAGGAACGGCCACCCGGCGACGAATTGCACCGGTACCGTCGCCGCGAACGCCAACCACCCCGCCCACGGATAGGCGCCGAACACCATCGTCGACACCGACGCCAGCAGCGCCAACGGCATGGCCAGCCGCAACCGCCGCAACCAGTTCCGCTGCTCACGCCTGTTCAGCTCGCCCGAGGACGCCGTGCCGCACGCACCGCCCTGTCCCTGCCCGCAACCGCCACTACCCTCGGTGTCGCGCGGCGCGTCGCTATCGGCCCGGGCGCCCAGCAATCGGCGGAGTCCACCGATGGCCTTGCGAACCACCCCGGGGGTGCGGGCATCGCCGGAATGCGAGGCGCGGGTGGGCACCAACTCTGCAGGGATGTGCTCGGCTTGCCCGATCGCCGACAGCACGGCCGCGGTGTCGCAGCGCTGCGGCGAATACTGGATCACCACCGATGCCGTGCGCGGATAGGCCGTCACCGCCTGCACACCGGGCACCGTGGCCAGAGTCTCCTCGATCGCGACGGCCCGGACCGCATCGACATGAAATCCGGTGATGCGCAGCCGCATCCGCCCGGACGCGTCCGATACGACCGTCGCCGTGGCGTCGGCGGCCGGCAGGACCTCAGTCGTCATGGCCGTCGCCCGGGCTCGTCACGATCGCCGGTTCGGTGTCCTCTCCGGCGCGCTCTCGTGCCTCGGCAACCACGTCGGCGACCGTCAATCGGATCTGTTCCGTGTTCGTTTCGGCCGTGCGCTGCGCTTCGCGGGCGGCCCGGATGCCCCACGCGGTCACAGCAACGGTTGCCGTGCGCAACGGAACCTTCGCCACGGCCGTGCGCACTGCCTCATACGCCGCAACCCCCACCACCCCGGTTACCACCGTGGGCGCCGCCTTCATCAAGAACCCATGCCACGCCATACCAAGCACTCCCTTCCCGTCGTTGCACCGCCAAACGGTGACCAGTCGGCCACGGTCGCTGCGGAGCGACACGAACCCATCCTTGACCTTCCAGTACAGTGGAAGGTCAAGGATGGGTTCCATGCAGATCGGCGAACTAGCGAAACTCAGCAATACCAGCGCGAAAACCATTCGCTTCTACGAGAACGCGGGGCTGCTCCCGCCACCGGCACGCACGGCGTCGGGGTACCGCGACTACGGGCCCGAGGTCGTGGATCGGCTGCGGTTCATCCATCGGGGCCAAGCCGCCGGGCTGACCTTGCAGAAGGTGCGCCAAATCCTGGCGATCCACGACCGCGGTGAGGTGCCGTGCGGGCACGTGCAACAGGTCCTGCACACCCGTCTGGACCAAGTCCGCGCGCAGATCGCCGAACTGGTCGCCCTCGAAGGCCACCTGCAGACCCTTCTCGACCACGCGGCGCACGCCGCGCCCACCGAACATGACCAGTCCACGGTGTGCTGGATTCTGGAAAGCGACCTGGATGCCGACGCCACCGTCGGTCCCGGCCACTAGACCATGAACAGCACCGAAATGCGTGAGTGGTCATGGACTGATGCGTGGTTGCCGGCCGCCCTGCTGGGTGTGGCGGGGGTGGGCTGGTGGTGGTCAGTGGTCAGCATGACCGGCGACGCCATGTCTATGGACACCGAGCCAGGAATGCCCATGGAGACCGGGCCAATGATGTCGTTCGCCGGTTTCCTCATCGCGTGGGTGGCCATGATGGCCGCGATGATGCTTCCTGCGGTCCTGCCCGTCGTTCGCGCCTACGCCCGCGCCGCCACCGGCAGCGCCGCTCCAGCGATCGTCTTCGTCGCCGGATACCTGGCCCTGTGGAGCGCCACCGGGATCCCCGCCTTCTGGGCGTGGAGCCACCTCAACGGGCCACTGGCACACGGATCACCGTGGGTCGGCCGCCTGGCCGGCGCCATAGCGCTGGCCGCCGGGATCTATCAGCTCACGCCGCTGAAAGCAGCGTGCCTGCGGCACTGCTACTGGCCATTGTCGGTTTCCCCGCCGTGCGGCAAGTACCACGACAGCCCGGCCCGGGCGCTTCGTGCCGGTGGGCGCTACGGCGTCTTTTGTCTGGGCAGCTGCTGGATGCTGTTCGTAGTCATGATCGCCTTCGGCACCATGCAATTGGCGTGGATGCTGGCGCTCTCGGTGGTGATCTGGCTGGAGCGAGTCGCCTCCTTCGGCGATTGGCTCACGCGCGTCACGGGGGCGGTGCTCGTAATCCTTGGCGTTGTGCTGCTGGTGCACCCCGCGTTGGTCATCAACCTTGTCTAGCGAGGAGTTAAGTCATGACGACGACGACACAACCACGCACCCGCCCCTGCGCTTTAGCGGCGACATTTTGATCTGGCTGTCCGCTGTCGTTTGATCTGAGGCGCTGCTGGCCGTTTGACCTGCGGCGCCTCAGATCCGTGCGCTTGAGCACAGTATTGCGGGGTTGATCGAGGATGCCGGTGCTGCCTGCGTGAGCGGGTCCAGTGCCGAGTGCCCAGTTCTCGAAGAACTGACTGAACCGGCAGTGCGGCATTCGATTTGAACGCCAACGCATTGCCGTGTTCACGTCGGTTCCCGTGGGTTGGCTCTCTGAGTATGGTGTGCGGGGCAGGTGTCTGTCACGGGTACGCGCACGGGTCGACGATCGGGTTGTGGGGCTGCCGCGTCCGGAAGCCGGGGACGCCCCGATGCCCCGGCACGGTCTCCTAAGATCAGCAATCATGGTGGCGCGTTCAATCCTGTTATTCGTCCTGGCTGCGGTCGCCGAAATCGGCGGTGCCTGGCTTGTCTGGCAAGGCGTCCGCGAGCAACGTGGTTGGCTCTGGGCGGGACTCGGCGTCATCGCGCTAGGAATGTACGGGTTCGTCGCCACCCTGCAGCCCGATGCCCATTTCGGCCGGATCTTGGCCGCCTACGGCGGCGTATTCGTCGCCGGCTCGCTGGCGTGGGGCATGGCCCTCGACGGGTTCCGACCCGACCGTTGGGATGTGATCGGCGCCCTGGCCTGCCTGGTAGGCGTTGCCGTGATCATGTACGCCCCTCGCGGCCACTAGCTCAGCATCACGTGGCGGCCGGGCAGGCCCAAACCGACCCATCGGGGGCGGATCGGGACGCATCACCTCGGCCCCGCCGATCAGTATCGACGGTGACGGAGACGGGCCGGCACGCTCAGCGATCGCCGTATCGATCCCGGGTACGGCCAGACAGTCGACCAGCATTTCATGGGCCGTTGCCGCGTTGGATAACCCGGGGGGATCTCAGTGGCGCAACAGGTTTCGGTGACTGTGGGTTTGGGTTATGTAGTGGTGCCAGGTAGCAGTTCGGCGATCAGGGTCTGGACGCGGTTGGCGATGTCGTCGCGGATGGAGCGGACGACCTCAAGGGCTTGGCCGGCGGGGTCGGGCAGTTTCCAGTCCCGGTAGGTGACTCCCGGGAAGTATGGGCAGGTGTCTCCGCAGCCCATGGTGATCACGACGTCGCTGGCTTGCACCGTGTCGGCGGTGAGCACCGCGGGGCTGTTGGCTGTGATGTCGATGCCCAGTTCGGCCATCGCGGCAACGGCCGCCGGGTTGACTTGGTCGGCGGGTTCGGTGCCCGCGGAACGGACCTCGAT
The DNA here is from genome assembly GCF_057473605.1 of Mycobacterium sp. TH-M82. NCBI lineage: Bacteria > Bacillati > Actinomycetota > Actinomycetes > Mycobacteriales > Mycobacteriaceae > Mycobacterium > Mycobacterium sp. TH-M82. Next base: position 6,406 of record NZ_JBYCKY010000169.1, read on the forward strand.
GCGGCCACCGGACTGGTGGATCAGCAGTGCGGCCGCCATCTGGGAGCGACCGGCGTTGTGCACGCAGACGAACAGGACGCTGGGTTTGTCGGCCATCAGCGGGCACTGCGTGATTGGGACTCGGGTCCGAAGAGGCGGGTACGCAGCGCCAGGGACACGTAGACGAGTCCGACCAGCACCGGTACTTCGATGAGCGGGCCCACGACCCCGGCCAGGGCCTGCCCGGAGGTGGCGCCGTAGGTGGCGATCGCGACGGCAATCGCGAGTTCGAAGTTATTGCCGGCAGCGGTGAACGCCAACGTGGTGGTGCGCTCGTACCCGACGTTGAGGAGGGCGCCGAGCAGGTAGCCGCCGGCCCACATGATCGCGAAGTAGGCCAGCAGCGGCACCGCGATGCGGGCGACATCGAAAGGCCGGGAGGTGATCTGATCACCTTGAAGGGCAAACAGGATGACGATGGTGAACAGCAGTCCATAGAGTGCCCAGGGGCCGATGCGGGGCAGGAATTGCGACTCGTACCAGGTGCGGCCTTTGGCGCGTTCGCCTAGGCGGCGGGACAGGTACCCGGCCAACAGTGGGACGCCGAGGAAGATCAACACCGATTTGGCGATCTGCCACGGGGAGACCTCGATCCCGGTCTGGGACAGGCCCAGCCAGCCCGGCAGCACCGACAGGTAAAACCAGCCCAGCGCGGCGAACATGAGAACCTGAAAGATCGAGTTCAACGCGACCAGCACTGCGGCGGCCTCGCGGTCCCCGCAGGCCAGGTCGTTCCAGATGATGACCATGGCGATGCAGCGGGCCAGCCCGACGATGATCAACCCGGTGCGGTATTCGGGCAGATCGGGAAGTAGCAGCCACGCCAGGGCAAACATCACCGCCGGCCCGATCAGCCAGTTCAACACCAGCGAGGACGCCAGCAGTTTGCGGTCGGCGGTGACCTCGCCGAGCTGGTCGTAGCGGACTTTGGCCAGCACCGGATACATCATCACCAACAGCCCAAGGGCGATGGGCAGCGAGACTCCGTCGACCTCAATGGCACTTAGGCCCGCGCCCAGGCCGGGCACCAGCCGCCCCAGCAGCAGGCCGGCGGCCATCGCTACCCCGATCCATACCGGCAAGAGCCGGTCCAGGGTGGACAGCTTGGCGGCCACTGCGGGTGCAGCAGTCGATATGGCGGTGTCACTCATGAGGTTTCTCTCCCGTGGCGCGAGCGGCGTACCGCTTCACTGGCAGCTGTCAACGTGAGGTGGGTCGGGGCGCGGTGGCGCGGTCGTTCGCTGCGGCTGTCTCAATCAGACGATGCGGCGGGTTTGGTGGCGTGGATGATCGCGCCGTGCATCCCTTCGGCCACCTGGTGGGTGAACGTGACCGTGGCATCGGTGAACCCGGCCGCGGCCAGTCCGTCGAGGTACTCCTGGCGGGACAGCGCTCCGGCGATGCAGCCGACGTAGGAGCCGCGTTCGGCGCGCTCGGCCGAACTGAGGTGGTCTTCGGCGACGACGTCGGAGATCCCGATCCGCCCGCCGGGGACCAGCACCCGGAACATCTCGGCGATCACGGCCGGTTTGTCGGCGGACAGGTTGATCACGCAGTTGGAGATCACCACATCGACGGCGGCATCGGGCAGCGGGATGTCTTCGATGGTGCCCTTGCGGAACTCGACGTTGGTGACACCGGCCTTGGCTCGGAATTCTTCGGCGTTCCGCCTCGCCAAGGCCAGCATCTCGTCGGTCATGTCGACGCCGTAAGCAAACCCGTCCGGGCCGACCCGGCGCGCCGACAACAAAACGTCGATCCCGCCGCCAGAACCCAGGTCAAGCACCCGCTCTCCGGGGTGCAAGTCAGCGACCGCGGTCGGGTTACCGCAACCCAGGCTGGCCGCAACCGCTTCAGCGGGAATCTCGGAGTGCTCGTCGTCGCCGTAGAGACCGGCGCCGAAGATGGTCCCGATATCGGCTGAGTCGCTGGACCCGCAGCAGCTCGCGGCGGTCAGCACATCGCTGTTGGTAGCGCCCCCGCTGATCGCGGTGGCGGCGGCGCCGTAGCTGGCCCGGACCTGATCACGCAGCTCATTGTGTTCGGCGGTCATCGCACCTACTCTTTCCATCGACAGACATCTATGTGAGCAGTGTGCGGGAAACATCGATGACTGTCAATGCGTGTGTCATACTGGGGCCATGCCCGCCGCGATCGCCTCCCCGACCGAACGCGATGACTCGTTGCTGGTCGCTGACGTTGCGGCGTGCTGCAGCCCGATCACCGACGGCGTACTCGACGCGGCCGCCGCCGAGCGGCTGGCCGGCGTGCTCAAGGCGCTGGCCGAACCGACCCGGCTACGGCTTGTGTCAATGATCGCGGGCCATGAGGGCGCCGAGGCGTGTGTATGCGACCTGACCGCTACTGTGGGGCTATCCCAGCCGACGGTGTCGCATCACCTCAAGATCCTGGTCGAGGCCGGCCTGCTCGACCGAACCCAGCGCGGCAAGTGGGCGTACTACCGGCTGGTGCCCGCGGCCCTGGATGCGCTCGGCGGGGTGTTTGTTGTCCGTTGTCGTTGTGGCTGAGGCAGCGCTTGAGGGCCTGACCTGCGATGCCTCGGATTCAGTGACGGCCGCCGCTACCTTGAGTTGTCCTGCCGCCGGGTGTCTCGTGCTGGCCCCGCAAGAGGCGTTATGCGTCCGGCGCGTACGCCGTTGGCGATGACGACGACTTCGGCAAGCTCGTGCACCAGTACGACCGTGGCCAGGCCGAGGGTTCCGAACATCGCCAGCGGCATGAGCACGGTGATGATGCCCAGGGAGAGTCCGACGTTTTGCACCATGATCTGCCGGGAGCGTCGAGCATGTGCTAGTGCGTGGGGCAGGTGCCGCAGGTCTTGGCCCATCAGGGCGACGTCGGCGGTTTCGATCGCGACATCGGTTCCCATGGCGCCCATCGCGATTCCCAGGTCGGCGGCGGCCAGGGCCGGAGCATCGTTGACGCCGTCGCCGACCATCGCGGTGGGCCGGTGAGCGCCCAGTTCTGCGATCAGGTGAGCCTTGTCCTCGGGGCGCAGTTCGGCATAGACGTGCTCGATGCCGGCTTGGGCGGCGAGCGCCGCCGCGGTGGCGTGATTGTCGCCGGTGAGCATCGTCACCTGGTAGCCGCCGGCACGTAGCGCGGTGATGACCTCGGGAGCTTCTGGGCGTAGTTCGTCGCGCACGGCGATGGCACCGAGCAGCCGGTCATCGCGTTCTACGAGCACCGCTGTGGCCCCGGCTTGTTGCATGTGCGCTACGTGATCGGCGAGGTCGGCGGGGTCGATCCAGCCGGGCCGGCCCAGCCGGATGGCTTGCCCGTCGAGGTGGCCGGTCAGCCCAGCTCCGGCAACGGCGTGCACGTCACTCGCGGCGGCCACCGGCGCTTGGGTAGCGGCCAGGACGGCCGCGGCCAGCGGGTGTTCACTGCGGGTTTCCAGCGCGGCCGCGACCGCCAGCACCTCTTCGCGGGTGGCGTCGTTGGTGGTGGCGATGTCGATGACGGTGGGCCGGTTGGCGGTCAAAGTTCCGGTTTTGTCCAGCGCGATCCCACTGATGGTGCCCAGGGCTTCCAGCGCGGCACCGCCCTTGATCAGTACCCCGATCTTCGAGGCGGCACCGACTGCCGCCACGACGGTCACCGGCACGGCGATGGCGAGCGCGCACGGGGACGCGGCGACGAGCACCACCAGAGCGCGTTCGATCCACACCAGCGGGTTACCGAAGATGCTGCCCGTCCCGGCGATCAGCGCCCCGGCGATCATGATGCCCGGCACCAACGGCTGCGCGATCCGATCGGCCAGGCGCTGGCTGGCGCCCTTGCGGGCCTGTTCGGCTTCCACGATCTGCACGATTCGCGCCAACGAGTTGTCCTCAACGGTCGCGGTGACCTCCACCTGCAGCACTCCGGACCCGTTGATCGACCCGGCGAACACCTCATCACCGGGTCCGGCCTCTACCGGCACCGATTCGCCGGTAATCGCCGAGACGTCCAGGGCGGTGCGCCCGGCAACAATGATGCCGTCGGTGGCCAGGCGTTCCCCGGGTTTGACAATCATCTGATCACCGACGCGCAGTTCGGCTGCGGCCACCACGGTTTCGACACCTGCGCGCAAGACCGTGGCCTGATCCGGCACCAGCGCCAGCAGAGCACGCAGGCCGCGGCGGGTACGGGCCACCGCGTATTCCTCCAAACCCTCGCTGATGGAGAACAAAAACGCCAGCATCGCGGCCTCGCCGACCTGACCGAGTCCAACAGCGCCGAGCGCGGCGATCGTCATCAACGTGCCGACACCGACACGGCCCTCGGTCAGTCGCCTAACGGTTGAGGGCACGAACGTCGAAGCGCCCACCGCGAGCGCCACGACTTTCAATCCCAACGCCACCGGCCCGAATGGAGTCAGCCACGCCGTCACCAGTGAGGCTGTCAGCACCACCCCGGAGAACGCGGCCCGCCGCAGCTTGACAACGCCCCACAGCCGCTCCGACTCAGGGTGGCTGTCGTCGTGGTCGCAGCAGCCATCGCTTCGTTGCACTGGTCGTTGTGAAACCCTGTCAGCTTGCTCGCCGGATAGCGTCCGCTCGCTCCAGTCGAGGATTCTCTGCACCACACCGGGGTTGCCTCCCTCGACCGAGTGCGGCGCCCGGGCGGGCACCGACTCGGCAGGGATGTGCTCGGCGGCGGCGATCGCCGACAAAATGGCAGCGGTGTCGCAGCGCTCGGGTGAATACCAGACCACCACGGAAGCCGTGCGCGGATACGCGCGGACCGCATCCACACCAGCCACCGTGGCGACCGAGTCCTCGATCGCGACAGCCCGCACCGCGTCGAACCGAAACCAGTTAGCACGCACCCGTATTCGTCGCGCACCCGCAGACACGACAACCAGCGCGGCCCCGTGATCGGAGGAAACCTCAGCAGTAGGCACAATCGACCTTTCCCCGTGAAAACGGCTAACCCATCACTTGGCAGCAGTCGTCATCGTCAGCCTTGGCGGCGGGCGGCCGAGGGGCATCGTCGCCGATGCGTCCGCGGGCTTCGGCGACCACGTCGGCGACTTTCAGCCGGGCCGACTCCGCTGCTACCTCTGCGCTCCGAGTTCCGCGCAGTCCCCACTCCGTCACGGTCACCGCTGCCCGGTGAACCGGCGCCGTGCCCACCGCCTTGCGCAGCACCTCGTAGGCGCTCACCCCGACCAGCCCGGTGAACACTGTCCCGGCTGCTTTGGCCACGAACCCATGTATAGCCACTGCTTATCCCTTCTGTTCTGCCAACTCACTACGATTGAGCGACCGCGATCTTCAAGGTCACCGGATCGCTGCCACTGATGGTCATCGACCAACGGTGGCCTCGGCTGCGCCCGATGCGGCGTCCTCGCCGACACAGGGCTGGTCGGTATCCACCGCCAAAACAACCTGGACCAGCTCGCCCAGAGCACGGGCGAGGTGAGGGTCGGCCAGCGCGTAGCGAACCTGCCGGCCCTCATAGGTCGCGATGACCAGCCCGCAGCCCCGCAAACACGACAAATGATTGGACACATTCGACCGTGTCAACCCCAGCTGCGCAGCCAACTGGCCCGGGTAGCACACCCCATCGAGCAGTGCCACCAGAATCCGACACCGCGTCGGATCCGCCAGCGCTCGGCCCAGCCGAGCCAGCGCCGATTCCCGCGTCTCACACGTCAGCATGCACCAAACAGTACAGCCGATACTGATATGTCAGCAAGGGCTGAATTGTGCCATGGCTCCACACGCCGCCGTCAGCCCTGACGCCGCCCAGCTGGCCCAGCCGGGCACGGTGATCGCGGGGATTGACCTGGTCGTGGTTTCCACGCGTCGAAGTGGTGTGCGCGGCGGGTGGCGCTGAGTTGTTGATCGTGGATCCACTGTTCGATGGGGCGGGTTTGGTCGCGGTGCTGGGGAAACCGGGCGCTGACGTTGACGTAGACCGCATCGACGGCGCGGGCACGGGCGGGTGTGGCTGGCGCGGTGCCCCAGATCCGGCGATGAGCGCCGGCCAGGATGGCGGCCAAGGCGATCAGGTCCGGGTAGGCGCCGATGTGCGTGTCGGCGTCGGCGCGGGCAGGCGGCAGCGTAAACGGGCTGGTGCTGCGTGCCCAGCAGCGGTGAATCCGCGCGGCATCCCTGACCGCGAAGCGCGCAGCGTCGCCGTGACACCGATCCAGTCGGGCATGGCGCTGCGCTGCGGCGATCACCGCGGGGGCGCAGCGCAGATCGCGTTGATCGTCGAGGGTGGAGGTGCCTGCACCGATCCATCGGCGGTGGCGGCAGCAGACGGTCGCGTAGTCGGGCAACCAGCAGTAGACCGGCTCATAGACACCGCGGCGTGCCATGCACAGGCGGCATGCGGGCCGGGCGTGGCGGCGTTGGCGGGTGGTGTCGCGGTCGGGGGCGGCCAGCCCGATGAGCCGGGCGTGAAGGATGCCCACGGGCTGGCCGCTGGCGGTTGCCAACCAGTCCGGCCGGGGACGGCAGATCGCTGGACCGTCGGCCAGGTAGCGCCGCAGACCTCGGGGTTCTAGGTGGTTGGCGTGCGCGAGCCGATCAAGATAGGACTGCACCGTTTCGCCACGAAACGGTGTGACGGTGCGCGGTAGTGGCGCGGCAGGCCCCTGCGGCCACGCCGGTGGGGTTGATACGTCAGCTGGCATGGCGTTGCGCCGATGTTTGGGCTGCGTAGTCGATGAGCACCGTGTCCATCAGATCCCTGGTGAGGTTCTCGGTTTCGTCGAGCATGCTGCGGATCGCAGCCGAGCGGATCAGGTGCGCCAGGCTGCCGATCATTCCGCCGGTGCGTCGATGCAGGTATTTGGCTTCGGCGACCAGCGTTCCCGCGGTGTGATGGTGCAACCGCAGGGTGCCTTCCATCGCGGCCACCAGCGACTTCCATTCCCCGGCGTACGGGAACGGGCTGGTGTTGATCACACCGCAGCGCCCGGCGAGCTGGCGTCCGCGGGTGCCGGTGAACACACCGGAGCGCTCGACGTCGATGCCGGCGTAGACGAACGTGGCGGGCAGGTGTTCGGTGAAGTACTTCAGGTGATCGGACAGTTCCTCGCCGGCCCGGGTATCGAGGTTGAGGTTGTGGATCTCGTCGACGATCACGATGTCGGTTCGGGCGTCGATGAGGACCTGGCAGACAGCGTCGGCGATATCGGTGACATTCATCCGCGGTTGCATCGGCGGAAGGCCCAGGAATCGCGCGAACTCCATCGCGAGTTTGCGCGCCGAGCCTTTCGGGGGCGCGGTCACGTATACGATCGGGATCCGGGACTTGTCGGCGAATCGTGTCCTGATACGCAGTTCGTGGAATCGGCCGAGTTGTTTGACCGCGGTGGTCTTGCCGGTCGCGGCCGCCCCGGAAATGATCAGCCCGCGCCGGGCGCCGATCTCGCGTTGGTTGAGCAGGGTCAGCAGCCGGCCTTCGTTGGTGATGCGCTGGATCGCCGACGTGGTGACCACGACCAGTTCACTGTGATGCGCTACCCGGGCTTCGTTGTAGTTGGTCCGTTCGGTCTCCGACAGGGTGCTCCACTGCTCATCGGGTAACAGGGTGAACTCGGGTGGATCGGCATCGACGAAACGGCGCCAACCCTCGAGCGTGGTGGTGGGTTGGCGCCGGTCCTCGAGTTGGCTCACCGGGGCAAAAGTGTTCACAGCCGCCACGATTCAGCCTCCTTGCGTGCATCGAACACCGGTAGTGGAATGACTTGGGCGATCTCGATGTCGTCGGCGTCCTCGTCACCGCCTGGCGGCGGCTCCTCATCGCAGGGTTCTGCGGTATCCGGCGGGCGGGGCCAGGCCGGTGTCGCGGTGGCTCGCGTTCGACCCGCCACCCTGCGATCCTTGGATTCCTGTCGGGTGGGGGCGGGGCCTTGCGCGGCCCGGTCGAGCAGGTCATCGGCCGCGCGGGCGATCTCGGCTTCGGTGGCCTGATCGCATCCGCGCTGGGCCAGCACGGACCGCGCATGCTGCCATACCAATTCGCCGAACGGTACCGGGTGGCTGCGCAAATGCGTCCAGGTCGCGGCCAGCCAGCCCTCGTCGTGATGGTTGCGCACCCAGATCCGCGACACGTCGTAGGGGTCGTAGTGCACCTCCCACTGGCCCTTCTTGGATTCCACCCCCGAGTGCTGGCGGCGGTAGGGGTTGAGTGCCTTAGCGTCGTAGCTGCGGTTGTTGACCCGGATCCCGTAGGAATTGATGCGCCGCCAGCACGACGGCAGTAACTCGATGTAGTCCTCGGCCGACAGCGGCACCGGAACATACCCGGCGACCTCGACCAAGGCGGCGTACTTTTCGTTGGGCGTCAACGCCTTGCCCGGGGTGACGGGGTCACGCAGGCCGTCGTGGGGCCGGTTTTGCCATACCGCGACGATCCACTCATCCAGCAGGGCTTGCAGCTCCACGATCGACCACACTGCGTCCTGTTCGGCGTTCTTGCCGCGCCGCTCGACGCTGGAGCCGACATACCCGGCGACATGCTGGGCGAACAAGGTGGCCACCGACTGCAGGGTCCGCTCGATCTTGGGTTTGTCGGTCGGCGTATCCGGGTGGGCGGGCTGCAGATTGATCCCCAACGTGCAACACGCCTGCCGGAAGGTTTGCGACAGATACGCCTTCCCGTGGTCGCACACTACGGTCTCCGGGGCGATCACCGGCCGGGCGGCCGCATCGGCCAACCGTTGATCCACGCCGGTCAAACAGCGATACGGCAGCACCGACCGCGACATCCGCAGCGCATCGGACCACTCCGGCCGCATCGGTTCTGGCGTCAACGCTCGGGCCAGCAGCAGCGCCGCGTCGACCGCTTTGGTCGTGGGCCGCAACACCGCGGCCGGAATCGAGCAGGTCGCGTCGTCAACCATGCCGGTCAGCTCGACCCGGTCCACCGTGCCGTCATCGAGGACCACCCGCACATCCAGGGGGGTCGAATCGATCTCGACCACCTCGCCGGGGCGCGCCACCGTCAGCGCACCGAACGGGCCGTCGGGCTGTTTGGACAACGAACGCCGGGTGCGCGCGGACCCGAACGTGTGCCGGCCCTCCGACAGCCTCTTCACCAGACGATAGAACGTCCGCTGAGACGGCATCGCCGGTGCGTCCTGGGCACCGTATTGAGCCACCAGCGATTTGGTCACCCGTCGCTGCAGGCGGCTCACCGTCCCGGTCGACACGTCGGTCTCGTCATCGATGGCCTGCCGCACTGCGGCCACCAGCCGCTCGTCGACGCGGCCGAACATCGCCCGCCGGGGAATGTGCCGGCGATCCACAACCCCCAGCAGGCCGTCTCGTTCGTAGGCATAGCGTTGCCGCTGCAACGTGTACAAGCTGATCTCGTGGCCAGCCGAGCGCAGCTCGGCGAGCTTGGCCAATTCGCGCTGCCGCAACGAACGCGACGCCGGATCGAACTCCGGCCGCGGCCGGCTACCCGCCTCGGAATCAACCCGTCGACCCGTCAACACCTCGATCAAGTGCCGTTCCCACCAGCGGGCCCGCTCGGCGGCAGCCTCGGGCACCCCGGCCAACGCTTCTTCGGAACACAAAGCCGGTCGCGATCCTGACACCAACTCCAACGCCGGGTCGCCCAGCAGCCGAGACAGCGGTACCACCGACTGCCCGCCGACCGCATCGGTCAGCCTGGCTGAACTGCCCGAAAGTGTGACAACCGTGAATACGCCGTCGGATAACCGGATTTCATCGCCCTCGCGGATGACACCCGACCGCATACCCGTCATCGTGACAACGCGGGCCCGACGATCGACTCCTCGGTCAAGACAGCCGCGGAAAGATCCACGCCCAGTCGCCGGTGCCACAACAGGTGAAACAGCACCGGCAACACCATGATCGCTTCACCGACCGGTCTCACCCCGGTCATCAGCGGCCGCGCCGAGTCGAACACCGCCTCCAACGCTGCGGCGACCGCCGGGCGGTACACCCGTGGATGCCGATACCCAGACAACCAGCGCAAATTCGCCGTCACGACCGGATCCGCAACGCCCGCTCGCCGATAGGCCCATCCCAGGGAACGGCACGCCTGCTCGGACCGGTCGAACAACTCAGCATCAGCATCCGATATTCGGTCATCGGCCCGCACGTCAAGAACCGTCGCCGTTCCGTCGGACAACCGCACGAAGTAATCAGGCACGTGGTGCCTGCCGTCACCCCAATGGAGCCGGAACGGCTGCGACGCAACACCAACCACCGCGGGATCGGCGTCCAGCGCGATCAAATGGTCACGCTCCGACCACGACTCGTACCCAACGTGCTCACGAGTCGTCGAAAACCACCACAGGCCTGGATAATTGCCCTGCCCGCGAAACGCTGGGAAACCACGCACGGGTGAGCAGTCCAACTCAAAGGCCACTGCGGCACACTCCGCCAGCGGCAAGCGCGAAGAACCCCCGGAGGAGTTGAATTCCACCTCAACGCCACCGTTGACCTGCGGCCATAGCGCCGCCGGCGCCACACTCACCTAAACAACGCTACCGGCGGTACCTCGGATAGATTGGCAAAGACACGCCGATACCGCAGATACGGTGGCAATACATCACATCGGATGTCAACGGACACCTCACCTCGAATGAAAACGGACAATCGCCCAACCGCACCGCACCTATACGTCACAGTGACGGTTTAGGGGTTGTCGAGGTCCTTCGGCCACGAACGCGGCAAAGGGGAATAATTCGAACACATGATGCCACAACGGGCTCCAGCGGACCCGCCGGGGATGGGAAGAGCCGGGCCCGCCGCCGCGTTGTTCAGCCGGGCATCCGCTCGGGCCTGGCCGGGTGCGAGTCGGCAGCCAGACGTGCAGCTGCGGGACGCTGCATCGGGTGTTCCAGTGCAACGCCTGCGGTGAGTGCATGTACCGGCCGGCCGCCGGGTTGGAATGTTCTTTCGTCGAGTTCGACGGGCGCCGCCGTCCGCCGTCCTGAAGCTCGGCCCGTGTCGTTGTTGTCGCTTCCGCTGTGCCAAACTCTGGCGATCTACTAAATTTAATTATGTTGTGCCACAACATAATTCGCTGATAATAGCGATTATGTCAACCTGGCGATCCGGGGGCGCTGGCGACCTATCTCGCCCTAGTTGGCGGACGGATACACGGATGTTGTCGTTCGCTTCCTCACTCGGCCACCGCGTGGCACATCTGAGCCCCAGCCGCCCAGTTCTTCCCGAGCCCACCGGATGAGATCGGGCACGCGAGTCGTGTGTCCCGCCGCCGCCGGCTTACGCGAGCATCGGCCGGCGGCGGGGCTGGCGGGGTCCCGCCGCGGGAACAGGGACGCCACAACCCGCAGCCGGAACCCCCGCCCGTCCGCGATACGTTACGTTCCGTTGAGTTCCGTTCCGTTCCGTTATGTTGTGTTCGGGACGAAAGGTGTATTGTCATGCCCATGAGCGACAACCCCGCGGCAGAGCCCGGCACGGACCACTGCACCTACCCCGGCTGCACACGCCCTCGCCGGCCCGACCCGGCGACCGGCCGCCCGACGCGCTACTGCGAACAGGCCGACGCCGGCGGCGGGCCCGTGCACAACCGCGTCACCGCGTGGAAGGCTCGCCAGGCTCAGCAGGGCACCATCGCCACCCAAGCCCCCTCCGGGCCGACCGCCCCCGTGTCCCTGGCCCGGGCAACCCTCGAACAACACCTTGCCGAGCTTCCCGACAAACTCACCGAGCAGCGCCGCTACCTCGATACGCTCGTCGATGCACTGCGTGCCGCCAGCGACCTGGAGGCCGCCGGCGCTGAGGTCGAAGACGCCCACCGCGATGCCCTCGCCAAGGTCGTCGATGCCGAACGCCGAGCTGTCGAGGCCGAACGCATCGCCCGCGCCGCCACAGCCCGGGCCGACACCGCCGAGAGCGACCGCGACGAAGCCGACACCCTCGCAGCCGACGCCCTCGCTGAGACCGCGCGGATCCGCGAAGAGACGCAGGCCGACCTACACCAGCTACGTACCGCAGCTGACGCCGAGGTTGCCCAGGCTCGCGAGGAACTGGCGACCGCCACAACGCACTACGACACCGCTCTCGCCCAGGCCCGCCACGACGCCACCCAGGCCCGCGACGACGCCACCGAGGCCCGCGCCGCCGCCGCGTCCGCGCACACCGCCCTGGAGGCTGCCGAGGCCCGCGCCGACGACACGATCGCCGAACTGCGCGCAGATCTTGAGTCGGCCAGACGCGCGGCGCAGGTCGCGGCCGCGGCAGAATCCGGCGTTCGGATCGAGCTGGCCACCACCACCGCTGAACTGCGCGTGGCCCAGCAAGCAGCCGCCGCCGAACGGGAGGCCCTGACTGCCGCCCGCCAGGAACTCGAACGCCAGCGCCTTGAATTCCACGCCGAACGCGACGCCCAGCGCGCCGCTCACGCTGAACAGGTCGAAAACCTCACCCACAGCGCCGACCAGCGTGCACAAGCCCTCACCGACGCGCTCAGCGCAGCGCGTGAGGTCGCCGAGAGCTACCGCGCCCAGCTCAAGCGGCCCAAACGTGCGCCGTCGAGCGCTGCGCGCAAATCAACGCCGCAGACCTGAGGGATGCGAGCTACTGGGACTGCGCCAGGCCCCTACCAGCCCGGCCACACTGGTCGGCCTACCAGCAGGTGATCGTGTGCCCGGGAAGCACGCCGTTTCAAGAATGCGTGCCCCACCACGCGAAGAGTGGTTCAAAGGTGGCCGCTCGTTCGTCAGCTTGTACGTCGCTGAGCAGCAAATCAGCCTCGGCTGTCCATACGATCCGGGGAAGGTTCTGACGAAATCCGCACAGCAGCATGCCATCTGACTTACCCGGCGGAGTCGATGCGCGGTGCCACGCCCCGGGCGACTGTATCCGACCTGGGCAGGTCACCGCGCGGGATTTTTCTACCAGTGCCTGAAACGCCGCTCGCAGTGCACCACGGTCCTGATAGAGCGTGTACGTCGCCGCTACCGGTCCCCCGACCTCGATGTTTCTGCCACAGTCCATTTCGGTGACAGCCCCAGCCTGTGCGGCCACGACTTCACATCTGCCGGCGGGGTATCCGGTCGGTATGACCTTCGTCAACTGTTCAGCAGCCGCGGATCGCCCGGCGGATTGGTCCGTGCTGGAGCCAGGCGAGTCGGGCTGGTCGTCATTGCTGCGAGTCATCCATCCCATCAAGGCGATAACCGCGATCAGGGTGGTCGCTGCGGCCGCAATCCGTGGACCGTGGCGTGGCCAATTCCGTTGGAAGGCCGGTGCGCCCACTCGCGTTCGAGCCTTCGACCAGTCGTCTGAGTGTCCGCGGGCTCGGGCAGGCTGCGCCGCGGCGTAGGGCAACCCCGGTGGCGGCGGACCCGGTTGTGCCCACGCCGCCGGCGGAGGCGCTTGAGCAGCAGGAGGAGCAGTCCACTGGTGCGGTGTCATCGCTGGCGATGCGCCCATCCCGGCGGCGGACCCACGGTTGGGCACTTGGTGTCCTGGCGCTGGTACCTGTAGTGCCTGGTGGGCGGCGCGGGCGAGCTCCCCTGCGCTGGGGTATCGCTCCGCGGCGTCCTTAGCCATCCCGCGTGCGATCACCTCGTCGAACGCGGGGGAAACTCCCGCGGTCCAACTCGGCCGCGGGACGGGCTCGTTCACGTGCGCAGCGATAAGGCCCTGGACGCCCTCAGCGCGATACGGTGGCATCCCCGTCAGGCACTCGTAAAGAACAGCCGACAGTGCATAGATGTCGATGCTGGGTCCGACCTCGTTACCGGTGAACAGCTCCGGTGCCGCATATTTCCATGTGCCCTCAATGGTTTTCGGAGCTTCCAGCGGCTCGTCGCCCACGGCGCTGGCAATACCGAAATCGACGAGATGAACGAAGTCCTTATCGGACAGAAGCAGGTTGGCGGGCTTGATGTCTCGATGGATGACACCCGCCGTATGAGCTGCATCCAGAGCCGAGGCAGCTTGTCTCACCAAGCTGACTGCGCGGGCCGCGGTCAACGGACCAGATCGCTTCAGGACCGCGGCCAGATCCGAGCCGTTGATCAGGCGCATGTCCAAAAACAGATGCCCATCGATGACGCCGTAGTCGTGGATCGGCACCACGTGCGGGTCCTGGAGGCGCCCGGCGGTGCGGGCCTCACGGTGCATGCGCTCGCGGAACCCCTCGTCGCGGCTGAGATCCGCCCAGAGCAGTTTCAGCGCGATAGTGCGCCCTCGACCCGCATCTTCGGCCGCGTAGACCTCGCCCATGGATCCGCGGCCGATCAGGGGCCCGACGCGGTAACTCCCCAGCTGCCGGCCGGTCCACGATCCCGGTGCACGATCGCTCATGCGACCCCCTCCCGGCGTCTGGCTCGCACCGACCCCAGATTCTACGACCGGCAGCAGCGGCGACCGTGTGATAGCCCGGGCCAGCTCGAGCCGCCGGTGGCTGTGCTTTCCCACGTGACGCTGGCCTGCGAGCGCGTCCGGAGCGGTATCGGCGAGATTTGGGTGCTCGTGCCGGTCCACGACGGCCCTCACGAGGCCTTGCGCCGCAGGCGGTGAGCTCGGACGCGGCACGCAGGCGAGCAATACTGCCGGCGACGGCCCGTGGCCGCCTGCTCTGTGTTGCGTCCACACGAGCGACACCGCGTTTCGTTACTAAAGGCGGTAGTTTCGTTACAGGCGTCAAGGCTGCCTCCTGGCCCGGCGATCGGCCGCTGCGGTTGTTCGGTCGCCGCCGCGCGTAGTGGCCGGTTGGACCACAGCACCTCGGTTTTCGGCTTCCAGGTGCCGCCCTGGCTGCTGAACGAGCCGAGGGTGACCCGGTACCAGTCAGGGTAGAGCTCTACGTCGTAGAGCTCGGATTCGTAGCCGGACAGCACCACGGTGGCGGTACAGCCGCGTAGGGCCTCGGCGAGGGCGCGATGCGCGTCCGATCCGGTCATTTCGTTGCGGTAGTTGCGGTTCCGCACATGGCCGAGGTACGGCGGATCGACGTAGAGCAGTGTCCGCCTGCCCCTGCCGTAGGCGCTGATGACCTCGAATGCGTGCCGTGATTCCAGGGAGACGCCGCGGAGCCGATGAGCAACGGACTCCAGGCGACGCACGTAGCCGTCGAGCCGGCCCGGCATTGAGGTGTGGGCAAGGTTAGATGCTGCTAATATACCCCCATGGCGAAGATGAAATCCGCTGGTCAGCGGGCTGGGGTGCGGTCGGCGGCGATTTACGCGCGTATCTCG
>NZ_JBYCKY010000170.1:0-14194 GCF_057473605.1 Mycobacterium sp. TH-M82
CGACCTCGGGAACCAGCACCATCGTCGACACCTCGCCGGTGTGCCCGCCGGCCTCGGTGCCCTGCGCGACGATGAGGTCGACGCCCGCGTCGGCGTGCCGCACCGCATGCTGCTTGGCGCCGGCCAGCGCCGCCACGACGACCTCGTTGGCGTGGGCGCGTTCCACCAGGTCGGCCGGTGGTGGCCCGAGCGCGCTGGCAATCAACCGGATGTCGTGCGCAAAGGCGACGTCGAGCAGTGGTTCGTAGCCCTTGGGCGACACCCGCAGTCCGGCTTTGATCGGCAGCCGGTGTTCGTCGTCGGGCACCGGGATGTCATAGCGGACCAGCAAGTCGTCGAGGAACGCGCGGTGCTCGGCGGGCAGCAGGTCTTGGATCTGTCCGGCGTCGATCCCTCCTTCGTCGGCGCCCACATACTTGGGGGGCAAGAGCAGGTCCACCCCGTAGGGCAGGCCGCCGGTCTGCTCCTCGATCCAGGTCAGCTCGGTTTCCAGCCGGGCCGGGCTGTGCGCCACGGCGCCAAGAATCCCGAATCCACCGGCTTTTGACACCGCCGCCACGACGTCGCGACAGTGACTGAACGCACAGATCGGAAATTCCACGCCGAGCAACTCGGCTACTCTCGTCCGCACAACACGAAGCTACGAGTTATTGATTGACATGTCAATCGAGTGCGCTACTGTGCCTGCTATGGCCCAGCAGTTGACCGACGAACAGCAGCGCAAGCGCCGCCAGGCGATCCGCGAGCTCATGCCGACCACGCCGTTTCTGGCCGGCCTCGGCATCGTCTTCGACCGCTACGAGCCCGACTCCGTCACCATCCGGCTGCCGTTCCGCGACGACCTGACCAACGACGGCATCTACTTCCACGGCGGGGTCATCGCGTCGGTGATGGACACCGCAGGCGCCGCGGCGGCCTGGTCGAACCACGACTTCGACAAGGGCGTGCGGGCCTCGACGGTCGCGATGAGCATCCAGTACGTCGGTGCCGCCAAGCGGTCGGACCTGCTGTGCCACGGCCGAACCGTGCGGCGGCGCAAGGAACTGACGTTCACCGAGATCACCGCCACCGACGCCGAGGGCAACGTGGTCGCGCACGCGGTGCAGACCTACCGGATCGTCTGATTCGGCTGCCGCGGCGACGCGCACGACACGACTTAGCGGACCCACGGCGCGCTATCCCAGCTATGCCAGCGTGGCCGTGCCGTCGGCGTGAACGGCAACCTTGGCGCCCGCGATGTCGTCACGCACGCTTGTCTGCGCATCGCCGGCAGCGGTGAGCACCGCCAGCGTCCGCGCGTCCTCAGGCGTGCGCACGGCGATGAACGCTTTCTCAGGACGCCCATCGCGGTCGAACGGTGCGGTCCACGTCTCGATGGTGCCGATGCCCTCCCACGCCTCGACGGCCGTGCGGGCCGGCTGGCGGTCGACCTCCGATTGCACGTCTTCCCAGCGGAATTCGGTGTCGGGTGGCGTGGTTCCGTAGACGCCGATGCTGTGTTTGGTGAGGTAGCCGCCGTTGGCGGTGATCAACCCCACACTGCCGGGGTTCTCGATCAGGCACCCGGCCATGGTTGCGATGGAGTGGGTGACGTAGTTGTTCCACGGTCCCCCGGCGAAAGTCATGCCGCCGGTCACCGTCAGCGGACGCTTGCGATCGCCCACCGGAAGGCCGACTTCGGCCGCCGCGATCTGAACCGCGGAGGGGAAACACGAGTAGATGTCCACGAACTCGACGTCGTCGACGCCGCGCCCGGCCAGTTCCAGTACGCGCCTGGCCGCGGTCCGGATCGCCGGTGACCGGTGGTAGTCGAGGCGTTCACCGAGCGCGTACGTGTCGTGTGCATCGGTTCCGGCATAGGGGAAGACCCACCGATCCGACGCAATCTTGAGCCGCTCGGCGGCTTCGGCGGACGCCAGGATCATGACCGCGCCCTGATCGACCATGTTGTTGGAGTTCATCAACTTGGTGTAGGGCCAACTGATCATCCGATTGTTCGGCCCGGGCTGCCAAATCTGTTCCGCTGGGACGACTTCAGTGCTCCAGGCATTCGGATTGCCTGCGGCGATCGCACTGAACTGCGCCCACAGCTCACCGATTCGGCGACGGTGCTGGTCCGGTGACTCGCCGGCGGCTATTCGCAACGCCTGCTCGAACATCGGGTACACATGCACAGGCTGGATGAGTTCGATGCGCAGTTCGGCCGGTCCCGCCAGCGGGACGTTGTCGCCAACGCCCTCGGCAACCGGCACCGAGTCGTCCTGGGACGGCCACTGCGGTTTCTTGCCGTCGGCGCGCAACCGCATTTTGGTGCGCCAACATTCGGCGCCGCCGATCAGCACGACGTCGGACCGTCCCCGCTGGACGTCCAGGCAGGCCTGGTTCAGCAGCGACTGGGGAACGTTGCCGCCCACGCCGCTGTAGCACGTCGAGAAGTTCTTGGCGCCGATCTGCTGACCGACCAGCAGCCCGGGGTCGCGATAGCGCCAGGACAGCAGATTCACGACACGGATCGAATCGACCGCTTCCAGCATGCGGGCGTCGCCGGCCCGCCGAGCGGCCATCGCCATCAACCCCACCGGGTCGAGGTCACCGTCGCGCTGACTGACCTGACCGGCGCCGATCAGCACCGGAGTCCTGGGATCGATTGGCATCAGCACACCTTATCCTTGGGTGAACAGCTCCGGGTCGAGGCTCAGGCCATCCCACGGCTGGGCCGGGAATGCCCGCCAAGGGAACCTCTGCCTTAGTGGACGTAGTGGGGCTTAGTGGAGCCAACCCGATGTTTGATCATCCGAGTCGAGGATGCCCGAGACCTGTCCGTATGGGTAGCTGTCCGGGTGAGCGAAGTTCAGGGTGCCCGAGACATCGGTGCCCGCGTCGATCAGACCCGAGGCGTAGGTTCCCGCGTTTCCGAGCCCGGAGTTGAAGCCCGGCGAGTCGCCTGGTTGGTTGTCGATGGGGAGGGGGCCGGTGTTTCTGAGGCCCGAGTCGTCGTCGCCCACGTTGATGACACCCGAGTCATAGCTGCCCTCGTTCTCCAGGCCCGAGTCACCGATGACATAGGTCTCGTGGTAGTCTTGGTCGAAACCCGAATCATCGTGGCCGTTGTTCGCATAGCCCGACAGACCGGTGCCCGATTGATCCCAGCCCGAGTTGACAACGCCCACCGGGGTGGTTGAGCCGAAGAGTCCCGTGTTGAGGTTGCCCGAGTTGAAGGCGCCCGTGTTGGTGTCGCCCGAGTTCCCCCAACCGGTGTTGACGTCGCCGGAGTTGAAGCCGAAGGTGTTCGTGTTGCCGGCATTGAAGGTGCCGGCGTTGACGTCGCCCGCGTTGAAGAACCCGAAATTACCGCTGCCGGAGTTGAACGCGCCCGTGTCGCCGACCACCGTGCTGACGGCGCCCGAGGTCGGTTCGTGCACCGTGGCGATAGCGCCCGAGTTTGCAATGCCCGTGTCCAGTGCGCCCGAGTTGAAGATGCCGGTGTTCAGGCCGCCCGGCGGGGGTTCGTGTAACGGGGGTTGTTGCCAGGGTTCGTCCGGCGAGTTGGCGCCACCCGAGTTTCCGATGCCGGTGTTGATGTAGCCCGAGTTTCCGATGCCCGTGTCCAGGTAGCCCGAGTTCCCGAAGCCTGAGTCGCGGTAACCCGAGGAGCCGAAATCCACGCTTAAAAGCCCAGATCCGTCGGTTAAGGAGCTCCCGGCGCCGATGTTGTGGTGGCCGGAGTTGAAGAAGCCCCAGTTATCGGTGCCCGAGTTCCCGAAGCCTAAATTTCCGCTGCCCGAGTTCAGGTTGAAGCAGCCAAATTGGCCATCGCCCGTGCAGCCGATGCCGATGTCGTGGCTGCCGCTGTTCCCGAAGCCGATATCGTGGCCACCGGTGTTTCCGCCGCCGATATCGTCACTACCGGTGTTTCCGATGCCGAAGTTCGTGTCGCCGGTGTTTCCGTTACCGAAGTTTCTGTCGCCGGTGTTTCCGAAGCCGACGTTGTCGTCGCCGGTGTTTCCGCTGCCGAAGTTCAGATTGCCGGTGTTTCCGTTACCGAGGTTGTAGTCGCCGGTGTTTCCGCTGCCCGGGTTCAGGTCGCCGATGTTTCCGCTGCCCGGGTTGAGATCGCCGGTGTTTCCGCTGCCCGGGTTCAAAATGCCGGTGTTTCCGCTGCCCGGGTTGAGATCGCCGATGTTTCCGCTGCCCGGGTTCAGATCGCCGATGTTTCCGCTGCCCGGGTTCAGATCGCCGGTGTCGCCCACGCCGAAGTTGAAGCCCGGGTCGGAGGCAGCGGCGGCAGCGCTCGGATCTGCCGCGGCCACCGCGGGGTCGATGGCCATGATGAGGTCGGCGATGTCGGCGCGGGCAGCAGGGGCGGTGACCGCCAGGATCATCGCCGCGGCCAACATGGCACCGAAAGCTCGACCGATGCCGGCAACGCCGACTCCCTCCCGACGGCCCGGGCCGATAGCGCATTTTTTGCGACCACAATGGCGCACGGCACGACTCCAATCGTGGGACATCGAGACCCGAAGATCATAGTGATATTTATTTCGCTGCGCGGGAGAAACTTGCGTCAGAAAGTGCCCAGGATCGAACGCCTAACGAGTCCTCAGTGCCGGTACTGCGCCGCGGGCACCGCCGATAGTGTCGGCGGGAGTCGTGCCGGGGCTGCCTGGCTCACCGGGCTTTCCGTTGATGTCGGGGCCGCCGGACCCGCCAGCCCCACCGTCACCGCCGATGGTGCCAGACCCGCCAGCGCCGCCAGACCCGCCGTCACCGCCGGTGACATCGACACCGCCGTCACCACCCTCACCACCGCCACCACCGTTGCCGTCGGCGCCGGCGTACCCGAAGAAATATCCTGCCACTCCGCCGACCCCACCGGCACCGCCGCCACCACCGGCCCCGCCGGGCTGCCGGGGTAGGCACCCTCGCTGCCGGCACCGCCGGCACCGCCGGCACCGCCGGCACCGGCGTTACCGAACAACTCCGCGACCGCGCCGATGCCGCCGGGACCGCCGGCCCCCCCATCGACCCCCGGCCACCCCGGGGGCCCCGATGCCACCGTTACCGAACAAAAGCCCGCCGGCACCCAAGGTGAACTTGCTGGGCAAGATCCCCAAGCTGCCCAACAGCGAATCGTTGGTCCCGGTGAAACCGTTGATGCCATTGCCGATCAGATCGACGCCGAACACATACACCCACGGCGCGTTGATGATCGGATCCAACGCCTGCCCGACCGGGCCGGTGACCCAAGCCTGAGCCACCCCATTGACCGCGGCATTGAGCTCATCGACGATCCCCACCAACAGCGAATCCAGCCCCGACGTCGCATCCGCGGCCACGCCCGCATCAGCGACCCCGCCCACACCAGCGGCGACCGCCCCACCATCGACCACCCCGACGCTGCCACCGGCCGCACTCAACACCGGATCAACGATCTGGTCGATCATCACATCCACGACGTCGGCTCGCGCCGCCGGGGCCGGCACCGCCGCGGCCACCGCAGCTGCTGTCGCGCGCACTCCGGCGACCCGCGCAGCACCCCGCCGCACAATGCCCATCCACACCCCGGGCGCTCCGCCGCCTGTTGAGCGAGCCCGCCGCCATCGCGGTATCAGGCACACACGGTGAGCAGACGCCGGCCGCGACGATCTCGCTGCCGGACCGCACGGTGATGGCGCCCGCGGCCACGCCACCGCTGACCTGTTCCAGCCGCCCGACCGCGACCACGGCGGTGCCGGCGATCCCACCGACGAAGCGAAGCGACAGGTCGGGGTTGACAGCTGCTGGCCGAGTGTCGCTATTTTTACCCAGCTCCTGGTGTGCTAGCTGCGGCGGGGCTCACCGTGACGTTGACGGTGCTTGCGCCATCGTCTGACGCGATGACCAGTTCGGGAGCGTTGGCGGCCGAGACCACGTGTCCGCCGGTGATGCTCACCTGGTAGCCGTTCGGGTACTCGACCGCCGGCACCGAGATGTCGGTCTGCGAGCCCACCGGGAAGCTGCCGTCACCGCTGGCCATCGCGGTGGAGTAGCTCAGCTGGAAAACGCCGTCGTGAAACGCCCAGGAAATGGGGGTGCCGGCAACCACCTGCGGATACGGCTCGGCGAGTAACGCCAGCTTGGCGGTGTCGACGTTGTCGCCGACCGGTGGCTGGTGGACGTCGTAGACCAGGTCCGGCTGCCCGACGGCTTCGTTGCCGCTGGCGTTAAAGGCGAATTCCAGCCAGCTCAGCCCGTGCTGATTGGCGACCTGCATCGAATCGGTAAGGGATGTGAGGTTGTCGGTGGATCCGAACTCGGTTATCACGGCCGGCATGTCATGTGCCTTCGCGTAATCGACCGCCAACCCGTCGATCAACTGCGCGTCCGCCAAGCAACCGAAGCTGGCGTCGAAAAGCTCCGTCGTGAGGCAGTAGGGGTGAACCGCAAAGACGCTGTTCGGATCGTTGACCGTGCCCAGGTGGGTGGGCACCGGGAACTGGTTGAACAAACTTTCTGGTTCGAAGAACACCGGTGTGGTCGGGTCGACGGCCCTAATCGCCGAGTCCACCTGGTTGTAGAACGGAGTCAGCTCCTGCGCCTCGAAGTACGGGCTGCCCAACAAGGTCGGCAGCCACTGCGAGCCCGGCCACGGCTCGTTCATGATCTCCAGGCCGGCCACGTCGGGGTTGTCTTTGAAGTAGTTCGCAACGTCTTCCATCATCTGCGCATAGCTGTTCTCCAGTCGGACGCCATCCGGTGTGCTGGCGTTGGACCAGAACGCATCCCAGGCATGATTCTGCGCGGGGTCGAGGACGTAGGTGTACGGGAAATCGCCGGGGAAGAGGTTGGGTAGCCCGCCGGTTTGTACCGCCCACGCCGGCGCGGTTCCACCTCCGAACTCGGCGCTGTAGAGGCCCTGGCTCATGACGAGGTCGGTGACGATGCCGTGGCTCCCCAGGGTCTGCACGGTCTGGTCGATCGAGGCCAGGTAGGCGTTGTTGAAGACGCCCGGCTCGGGCTCCAAGACATTCCAAGCAACGGGCAGCCGGGCCGCGTTGAAGCCGTTGGCGGCCAAAAACGCTGCGTCGGTGTTGGAGAAGTGGGTGGATTCGATGTTGATGCCGTGCCATACGACGACTTTTCCGTCGGCATCGGTGAGCCAGCTTCCGGTGGCCGTGATGGGCAGCACCAGTCCGTCGTCGGTGCTCCTGACCTGCGGCGGCGGGCCAACACTCGAGGAGGCCAGCGCGCCGTAGTGACCGACCGCGCCGTGAGCGCCGAGCAAGCCGCCGTCACCGCCCGCGCCGCCGAGGGCCGGCAGAGCATCGCTGCCTGCGCTGCTGCTGCCGCCGGCACCACCGTCGCCGCCGTCGCCCCACAACTCGCCACCGGCACCACCGGCCCCGCCGTCGGCGCCGAGCCCACCGGACCCGCCGGCACCACCGTTGCCGATGCCCCCGGCCGCCCCGCCGTCACCACCGGCCGCACCGGC
Organism: Mycobacterium sp. TH-M82; assembly: GCF_057473605.1. Classification (NCBI taxonomy): domain Bacteria; kingdom Bacillati; phylum Actinomycetota; class Actinomycetes; order Mycobacteriales; family Mycobacteriaceae; genus Mycobacterium; species Mycobacterium sp. TH-M82. The sequence continues at coordinate 7,472 of NZ_JBYCKY010000170.1, forward strand.
GACCGTCGAGTTCCAGCCGGCACCGCCGTCACCGAAGAGCAGCCCGCCCATGCCGCCGTCGGGATGTGCTTGCGTGCCAGGCGCACCGTCACCGATCAAAAACACTCCGGTCGCCGAATTGATCGCGTTGTCGACCTGTTCACCGGTCGAGCTGTGAATCCAGTCTTGCAGGGCCGTATGCACCGGCAGATAGACGTCGGCCTGCACCGCCTGCGTGATCTGGCCACCCAGACCAGCCGCCGCACCGGCACTGCCCGGGGCATCCACGTCGGCCAAGACCGCATCCCAATGGGCGGGAGCCAAGAACGCCTCCCACGCCGCGGGTGAGCCCAACGTATTCCAGTCGACGGTGTTGGTGGCCGCGTCGATGAACGGCGCAAAGACCTGCTCGACCACGTCGTCGACAACGTCGGCCCGCGCCGACGGCGGCGTCACCCCCAACCCCAACAACACCCCCGCAGCGCTGACCCAACCGATCACCCGACCACGCCTGCGCACCCGAACCATCCCTACCCCCCCGAGGCCCGCTGACCTGCCGCGAACACTTCGTCGGCCCAACAGGTGTCACCGACACCGGTGACCTCCTCCAGCACGGTGAAGCCAGACGTTCCGGCGAGCTTGAGCGTGGCAGCCAACATGACCCTGGGATACCGGTGTCGGATGTCGCTGCCCCGGCCGGTCGACGTGGTAACCACCGCCTCGCCTCCTGATCCTGGCGGTTCGACACCTTGACCGAATCGACCAACTCGCTGGTAAACCACGAAGCGGAAAGTCATCTCCACTTCTTGGGACTTGGCGCCTGGCCGTCGGGCGGCCAGCTCGCCACCCCGTCCTCCAGGGGAACCCGCAAGCTCTGCAGGATCGAGGCGATCATCCGCCACGCTCCGATGGCGGTGACCATTTCGATGAGCACGGCCGGATCGCCGAATTCGCATTCGCACGCCGCCCAGCTCTCGGTGCTGATGGCACCGTCGCGCACCATGTCGTCGGTGGCTGCCAGCACCGCCCGATCGGCCGGGCCGAAGCCGTCGTGGTGCGGCCAATCCCGCACGCCGAGCAGGTCGTCAGCGGTGATGCCCACACCCAGCGCGATGCGCCAATGCTGTGCCCACTCGTATTCGGAGGCGGTGAGCCAGCCGATCCGCATGATCGCCAGCTCCCGGAACCGAACGTCGAGCAGCCCATCCCAGAGCATCGCCACCAGCAGATCGTTGACCGCCGCGGCCAGCCGCGGGTGATTCAACAACACTGCGAAGATGTTGAGTTCGGCCATGTAATCCGGCACACCCGCCTGGACGGCGGCGGCCTTGGCCTCGCCGACCGGCAGGCGGGGGAGACGGCTTTCGGTCACGGCGTGATCACCCCGTGCACCGGCGGCACACCACCGGCATCGCCGGCCATGGTGGCCAGCAGGTCCTCGGCGTCGTCGAGCCCGACACAGCGCCGCGGCAGGCCGGCAAACGGATACCGTCCCGACGCCAACAGCTCAAGCGCCGCCCGATACGCGGTGACATCGACACCGAGCGCACCTAGGATGCGTAACTCCTTGAACACCAACATATCCGGCGAAAACCCGGGCGCCCCGCTGTCGAACCCACGAGTGCCGGCGACGACGACCGTGCCGCCGACCCGCGCCAGCGCCACCGCCTGAGCGAATGCCGCCGGCGCCTTGGCGGTGACGTCGACGACCACGTCGGCCAGTCCACCGGTCGCCTTACGCAGCGCGGCAACCGGATCCTTCACAGCGACGTCGACGGCCAAATCGGCCCCGAACTCACCCGCCAGTGCCAGCCGCTGCGCATCGCCGGGACCCAGCCCGGTCACCATCACGAACCCCGCACCCGCCTCTTTGGCAGCGACCGCGGCGCACAATCCTCGCACGCCCGGCCCCAGCACCACCACGACATCGCCAGGGCCGGTTTCGGGTATCGTTGCGCCCCAGCGGATACCTGCTCCCAGCGGGTTGAACAGCGTCGCCACCACCGAATCGAGCTCGGCGGGCACCGGAAGGACCATCGAATCCGGCGCCAGGTACTGATACTGTGCGTAGCCGCCCCACAGACCCGGCCGGCGATCCACCGGGATGAACCCGTACATGTCGGCCAGGCCGTGGTGTTCACAGTGCCGATACTCGCCCGCCCGGCAGGCCGCACACGCCCGACACGACTGAAACACCTCCACCGCGACCCGATCCCCGGCGGCCACCCCCCACCGTTGGGTCGCGCGCGCTCCGATCACCTCGACCGTCCCTACCGTCTCATGCCCCGGCACGAACGCGAACCCGCCGGCGATGTCGCCGGTGTACTGCTCATGGTCGGTGCCGCACAATCCGCAGGCCGCGACCCGCACCAGCGCGTCATCGTCGCCGACCTCGGGAACCGGCAGCTTGCGGGCGACCAGCCGGCGCGGCGCCTCCAGCACCAACACTCGCGCCACCGCGCCGCCGGACATAAGCGCACCCTAGATTTCTAATGACTGATGTGTCAATCATGGTGATACGATCCCGTCTGGACCGCGACAGCCCTGCGCTTCGACGCAGCCAACGATGCGGGGATGACCATGGACGACGAGCGCCGTTCGGCGGCGGCGCCGCGCTGGCGCGGCGCGGCCGGCCGGATGGAGGTCTGGTACGCCACGCTGTCGGATCCCGTGACGCGAGCCGGGTTGTGGGTGCACTACGAAACCGTCGCGCCCGTCGGCCAAGCCTCCCCCTACGGACACGGCTGGGCGACCTGGTTCCCGCCGGACGCTCCGCCGTGCACCGAGCGGTTCGGCCCCGCGCCGGTCCGGCCCGCCACCGGCACCGCCTGGTTCGACGCCGCGGGTGCGCGGGCCGCAGTCCAGGAATTGACCGGGCAGGCCGGCTCGCTGGGGTGGGCTCTGCGCTGGGAGGACACCGGAAGGCCGCTGTGGACCTTCCCGCGAGCGGCCTGGGAGCGCGAACTGCTGCCCGGGGCGCAGGTGGTGCTGGCCCCGACGGCGAACTTCGCCGGCTCGGTGACCGTCGCCGGAGCAACCCAGCACATCGACGGGTGGCGCGGCGGGGTGGCCCACATCTACGGACACGGCAACGCCAAACGGTGGGGCTGGATTCACACCGACCTCGGTGGCGGCGACGTGCTGGAAGTTGTCACCGCGGTCTCGCACACCCCCGGTCTGCGCAAGCTGCCGCCGTTGGCGTTCCTGCGTTTCCGCCTCGACGGCAGGGATTGGCCCACCGGCCCGGCGGCGCTGCGGCTGCGCACCACGCTCGGTGTGCGGCACTGGCAACTGGAGGGCCGCATCGGTCGCCGCGACGTGCTGATCCGCGTCGACCAACCCGAGCAGCGGTGCGTCAGCCTGGGCTACACCGACCCCGACGGCGGCACCGCGGTGTGCACCAACACCGAGCAGGCCGATATCCACGTACAGGTCGGTGACCGCCGCTGGTCGGTGCTGGGCACCGGGCACGCCGAGGTGGGTCTGCGCGGTAAGGACGCGCCGGCCGTTAATGAAAGGACACCGTCATGAGCTTCTTGTTCGATCCGCCGATGCTCGTCGCCGCCGGCGTGCTGATCGAGCGCACGCTGCCGGCCGAACAACGCGACGCCGCCGAAGCCGCCACGCTGGGGGTGTTTTTCGGGACGTCGTTCGGGCTGTATCACAACGTGCCCGGTCTGGGACTGCTGTGGCGGCCGTTCCGGGCGCGCAACGGACGCGACTTCATGTGGAACAGCGGCGTTTTCGAAGTGGACACCACCGACCTCGGTTGGCCCGTGCACGCTGCGGCCGGCGGCATCTTCGCAACCTACCCGTTCTTCATCAAGCTTGGTCGCCGGCTCGGACGACGGCGGAGCAGGCCGCAACTGCAGCCGATGTCATGACTCGCCTGTCCGATCGGGCGATGGCCGCGGTGGGTGCCGCGCTGCTTCCCGACGAGCTTGGCGGCCCGTCACCGGCGCAGCTGGTCCAGCGGGTCGACCGGTACGTCTCGCAGCTGCCGACCACATCGCGGTTGGCGATGCGGGCAGGACTGCTGGTCCTGGCAGGCGCAAGCTACCTGGCTACCGGCCGGGCCCTGACACGATTGCGGCCGGACGCACGCGCCGCGGTGTTGCGCCGGGTGGCCGCGCTGTCTCCCGAGGCCGCCGCCGCCATCGAGGGCCTCAAAGCCGCTGTGCTGCTCAGCAATGGCGCCGATGCCTATGCCGCAGAGCTGCTGGCCCGCGCCACCGAGCACGGCGTGGCCCGCCCCGACGCGGCCCTGAGAGTCACGTCTGCGACCGAGACCTCGTCAGTGCTGGCGGCCGACGCGGTGATCGTCGGCTCCGGTGCCGGCGGCGCGATGGCGGCCCGCACCCTGGCCCGGGCCGGCCTGGCCACCGTCGTGCTCGAGGAGGGCCGGCGCTGGACGGTCGAGGAGTTCCGCACCCGTCACCCGATCGATCGTTACGCCGGGCTGTACCGCGGCGCTGGGGCCACCATCGCGTTGGGCCGCCCGGCGGTGGTGCTGCCGATCGGCCGGGCAGTGGGCGGCACCACCGTCGTCAACTCCGGCACCTGTTACCGCCCGCCGCTACAGGTCCAGCAGCACTGGCGCGACGAGTTCGGCCTGCGGCTGGCCGACCCGGAGCGCCTCGCCGGACACCTCGACGACGTCGAGCAGACGCTGCAGGTGGGGTCAGTCCCACTGGACATCATGGGGCGCAATGGGCGGCTGCTGCTGGACGCGGCGCAGACGCTGGGCTGGGACGCCGCGCCCATCCCGCGCAACGCGCCGGGCTGCGACGCGTGCTGTCAGTGCGCGATCGGCTGCCCGCGCAACGCCAAGTTCGGAGTGCACCTCAACGCGCTGCCGCAGGCCTGCGCGGCCGGGGCGCACATCCTCGCCGACGCCCGCGTCGAACGGGTGCTGCATGAGGACGGACGGGCCCGCGGTGTGCGGGCGCGCCGCCCGGACGGGACGGCGGTCGATGTCCTCGCGTCCACCGTCGTCGTCGCCGCGGGGGCAACCGAGACACCGAAGCTGTTGTGGCGCAGTGGCCTTGGCGCTCATCCACGACTCGGTCGCAACCTGGCGCTGCATCCCGCGGCCGGGGTGGCCGGTCGGTTCGCCGATGATGTCTACGCGTGGCGCGGGGTGCTGCAGAGCGCCGCCGTGCACGAACTGCACGAATCCGACGGCGTGCTGATCGAGGCGACCTCCACCCCGCCGGGGATGGGGTCGATGATGTTGCCCGGATACGGACGCGAGCTGCTCGACTGGCTGGACCGCGCCCCGCAGATCGCCACGTTCGGGGCGATGGTCGCCGACCGGGGCGTGGGCCGGGTGCTCAAGACGCGCGGCGACACGCTGGTGCGCTACGACATCACCCGAGCCGACGCCGCCAAGCTGATGGTCGGACTCGAGGCGATGGGTCGGCTGCTGTTCGCCGCGGGCGCGGTCGAGGTGCTCACCGGACTGCCGACGGAGACCACGGTCACCTCGGTTGATGCGCTGCGTGACGTGCTGCGCCGGGCCAACCCGAAGAGCCTGCACCTGGCCGCATTTCACCCGACCGGCACGGCGGCCGCCGGCACCGACGAACAGCGGTGCCCGGTCGACGAGACCGGGCGGCTGCGCGGTGTCGACGGCGTCTGGGTGGCCGACGCGTCGATCTTGCCGAGCTGCCCGAAGGTGAATCCGCAGTTGTCGATCATGGCGCTGGCCCTGGCGGTGGCCGACGAAGTGCTCGCGGCACGTCAACAGGGCTAGGCAAGTTAGAACGCAGCCGAATGCTCGACGATGTTGGCCATCAGCCGCACCCCGATCGCCAGGGCGCGCTCGTCGAGGTCGAACGTGGGCTGGTGCAGGTCCACCTGCGGCCCCTGACCCGACCACACGCCCAGGCGCGCCATGGCGCCGGGGACCTCCTCTAAGTACCAAGAGAAGTCCTCGCCGCCACCGGACTGCCGGGTGTCGGCCAGCACATCGGAACCCAAGGCTTCGATGGCGTGGCTGATGATCCGCGTCGAAACCTCTTCGTTGACCACCGGCGGCACGCCGCGATGGTAGTGCAGGTTGTGCTTGACACCCAGCGGAGACAGCAGCGCGGAGACCGCCTCGCCGAGGATGCCCTCCAGGTTCTGCCACGTCTTCCGGCTGGCCGTGCGGACGGTGCCGGCCAGCGTCCCGCTCTGCGGGATGGCGTTGGCGGCCACCCCGGCATTGACCGCGCCCCACACCAGGACGGTGCTGTTGCGCGGGTCGATGCGCCGCGATAACACCCCGGGCAGCCCGGTGATCAGCGTGCCCAGCCCGTAGACCAGGTCGGCGGTCAGATGCGGCCGAGAAGTGTGCCCGCCGGGCGAAGACAGCCTGATCTCGATCCTGTCGGCGGCCGAGGTGATCGGTCCGGCCGTGATCGCGACCCGGCCGACCGAAAGCCGGGGATCGCAGTGCAGAGCGAAGATCCGGCTGACCCCGGTCAGCACCCCGGCCTTGATGGCGTCGAGCGCGCCGCCGGGCATCAGCTCCTCGGCGGGCTGGAAGATCAGCCGCACCGCGACCGGCAACTCTGGTGCCGGCGCCAGCGCCAGCGCGGTGCCCAGCAGGATCGCGGTGTGCGCGTCATGACCGCAGGCGTGCGCCACACCCGGCACCGTCGAGGCGTACGGCGCACCGGTCAGGTCCGGCATCGGCAGCGCGTCGATGTCGGCCCGCAGCGCGATGCGGGGCCGATGTTCCGGGCCGAAGTCGCAGGT
>NZ_JBYCKY010000171.1:0-2298 GCF_057473605.1 Mycobacterium sp. TH-M82
ACGGCCAGTCCGGGGCCGCGTCACGCCCGATGCGGTTGACGTGCTCCAACTGGATGCGGGTCTGGCCCCGGTAGACGCCGTTGATGGTGAACCGGACGGCGGCCACCCGCCCAGGCGCGATGACGCCCTTGGCGGTGTTGCGTTCGTTCGGGGTGACCCAGGCGTCCCAGGTCGTGGTGATCTCGTCGAGCGTGATGCCGGCCGCGTGCGCGATCATCGGGACGGTGGCGCCCCACGCGAAGATCAACACGTCACGGTTGCCCAGTATGGGCTTAAAGTCGGGCTCCCGGCCGATGCCCATCTCGTTTTCGTAGTCGCCGGTGTAGTTGGTGTAGTCGAGCAACTCCGACGCGCGCACCAGCCGTACCTGCGAGCAGACACCCATCAACGTCATGGGGAACAGGTCGTTGGCGAATCCGGGATCGATGCCGGTGGTGAAGCACGACGACCCGCCCAGCCGGCACGCTTGCGTGATCGCCTCAATCCAGTTAGGCGGGTTCAACCACATCTGCGGCCAGACCCACGGCGTCATCGCGGTCGAGCACACGTCGATGCCGGCGCGAAGGAAGCGGGTCATCAGCGTGACGTTGGCGTCGGCGTGGGCGGCGGTCGGGCCGTAGTGAACCAGCGCGTCGGGCCGCAGTGCGATCAGCGCGTCGACGTCGTCGGTGGCGGTGATACCAATCACTTCGGGCAGCCCGCAGATGTCACCCACGTCGCGGCCCACCTTGGCCGGACTGCTGACGCCGACACCGACCAGTTCGAACAACGGGTGTTTGACGATCTCGGCGATCACCAGCTTGCCGACGAACCCGCTACCCCAGACCACCACCCGCTTCGACACGGGTAAACCCTATGTCGTTGCGGGCCGCCGGTGCGCTGGTGGTCGCCCAGCAACCCGAAAGGGGCAAAGCCGCGGCCGTCCTGGCGGCCCGGGTGTCAAAGTATGGCAGAATCTACCCGCATGAACGCACGCCAGATCATTCGTTTCTCCGGTATCGCGGTGTTGATGGGTTGGGCGCTGCAGAACACCTGCGTCCCGGCCGCTTCCGCCCAACCGTGCCCTGACGTGGAGACGATATTTGCCCGGGGTACCGGTGAGGATCCCGGTGTCGGCCCGACCGGGCAGGCATTCGTCGACGCACTGCGCTCCAAGATGGGTGGGAAATCACTTGGGGTGTACGCGGTCAACTACCCGGCCACCGACGATTGGTCCACTGGTCTGGACGGCATCAAAGACGCGGCGGCTCGTATTCAGTCCGAGGTGGCCTCTTGCCCCAAGACCAGAATGGTGCTCGGCGGCTACTCCCAGGGTGCAGCCGTGATGGGTTTTTCCACCGCAAATGCCATACCGGACGGGGTCGACGGTGCCGAGGTACCGCAGCCCATGCCGCCCGAGACGGCTGACCATGTTGCCGCGGTGGTCCTGTTCGGAACACCGAACGCCCGGGCGATGAGCTTCCTCGGCGAGCCGCCGGTCACCATCGGCCCGCTCTACGCGGGCAAGACCATCGCGCTGTGCGCACCCGAAGACGCGGTGTGTTCCGAAGGATTGAACTTTTCCGCACACAACCCCGAGACCTACGACGGGCTCATTGACGAGGGAGCAGCCTATGCGGCAAGTCGGCTGTAGGCAGGCTTTTCCGCAGCGGACGTCGTCGCCGGCGGTGTCGGGCACCGGCAGCCGGGCATCCGGCATAACCCGTACAATTTGCGGCGCCGGCCGCTCCCGTCGGGATTAACGCGTCAGGGTGAACTGGTGAACGCTGGTGTATCCATCACGGAACAGCCGGACGCAACCGTTGAGGTATTTGTCGTAGCGGTCGTATACCTCTTGTGACTGAACCGCGAGTGCTTTGTCCCTGTTGGCCTTCAGCGCTGCCGCCCAATCCTGCAGCGTTCGCACGTAGTGCGGCCCGATCTCCTGTATCCGGGCGACGTGGAAGCGGGCATGAGTGGCGTGATCCTCGACCATCCGCACGGACGGCAGCCGGCCACCGGGGAAGATCTCGGTCATGATGAACTTCGCGAATCGCGCCAGTTCGAACGTCAGCGGGATGTCCTGACCTTTGGCGTGCGCCATGTTGATCGCGGTGATGGTGTGCAGCAGCATCACTCCGTCCCGCCGAAGCGTGTTGTAGGCCATCTCGAAGAAGTCCGCGTAGCGGTCGTGGCCGAAGTGCTCGAAGGCGCCGATCGACACGATCCGGTCCACCTGCTCGTCGAACTCCTCCCAGCCCTGCAGCCGCACCTCGACGTTGCGGGTGGTTGGGACTTTGGCCAGTTTCGCCAGAGCGT
>NZ_JBYCKY010000172.1:0-3191 GCF_057473605.1 Mycobacterium sp. TH-M82
TCGGTTGCGGCGACAGCCGGGTGGCCGCCGAGATCATCTTCGACCAGGGTCTGGGCGACATGTTCGTGGTGCGCACCGCCGGGCACGTCATCGACTCCGCTGTGCTGGGCTCGATCGAGTTCGCGGTGGTGATGCTCGGCGTCCCGCTGATCGTCGTCCTCGGCCACGACAGCTGCGGCGCGGTCAAGGCGGCGCTGTCGGCGCTCGACGACGGCGCGGTGCCCGGCGGCTATCTACGTGACGTGGTGGAGCGGGTGGCCCCGTCGATTCTGCTGGGCCGGCGCGACGGGCTGAACACCGTCGACGAGTTCGAAGCCCGGCACGTCATCGAGACGTCCATGCAGCTCATGGCTCGTTCGACGGCGATCTCCGAACGGGTCGCGACGGGCTCGCTGGCCATCGCCGGCGTCACCTACCACCTGGCGGACGGGCGGGTGATGCTGCGCGGCCATCTCGGCGACGTCGGCGAATCAGCGCAGGACTAGTCGCTGAAGGTCACAACGCGGCTACGACACGCCGACAACGGTCGCACGAGCCACGGTGACCTGGGCTTACCGTGAGGACGTGCTGGATTTCGAACCGCAGGGTCCGCTGCCTCCGCAGATCTACTGGCGCCGCCGGGGGCTGGCACTGGGTATTGCGGTGCTCGCGATCGGCGCGGTGGTGGCGCTCATCGTCACCGTGCTGCACGGCGGCGCCGCCACCACCGCCACCGGCAAGGCTGACAACGGAGGGAATTCGGTCGCCGCACAGGGTTCCAAACCCGCTGCGCCACCACCCCAGCAGGAGGCGAAGACACCTGTCGTCCCGCCGGAGGCACAGGGACAGGCGCCGACTGCCACGCCGACCGCTGCGGTGGCGCCACCGCCGGTGCTCAAGGCGGGCGACGACTGCCCCGATTCGACGCTGGCCGTCAAGGGCTACACCAGCCAGCCCCGGTACACAGTGGGCGAGCAGCCGAAGTTCACCATGGTCGTCACCAACATCGGCCTGGTGGCCTGCAAACGCGACGTCGGGGCGGCGGTGCTGGCCGCCTACGTCTACTCACTGGACAACCAGAGGCTGTGGTCCAACCTGGACTGCGCGCCGTCAAACGAGACGTTGGTCAAGACGTTCGACCCGGGCGAGCAGGTGACGACCTCGGTGACGTGGACCGGCATGGGATCGGCTCCGCAGTGCCCGCTGCCGCGGCAACCGATCGGTCCGGGGATTTACAACCTCGTCGTGCAACTGGGGAACCTGCGTTCGGCGACGTTGCCGTTCATCCTGGCCGAGCCGTCGCCTCCGCCCGACGCGCCGCCGCCCGAAGGTGCGCCGGCGTCCGACGCGCCATCCGCAGCTGAGATGCCGTCAAACGGCAACTAGCTCAACCGCTCGGCATCGATCGGCCAGGTCGCTCATTTTACTGCCAGCGAAACGCCGAAGTCGCCGGCCGGATCGGTCCACCATCGGGTGCGCCGCAGTCCGGCCGCGGCCAACTCCGCCGCCACCTTCTCCGGCCGGAATTTGCAGGACACCTCGGTGAGCATCTCCTCACCGGCGGCGAACTCGACGCCGAGGTCGAGGGCACCGATCCACACCCGCTGCGGCCGGGCGGCGCGCAGCCACATCTCCATGCGTTCCTCGTCGGCGTTCCACCGCGCCAGATGGGCGAATGCCGGCAGGTCGAAATCGGCGTCCAGCTCCCGGTTGACCACGGCGAGCACATTGCGGTTGAACGCCGCCGTGACACCGGCGGCATCGTCATAGGCGCAGACCAGCCGGTCGGCGTCTTTGACCAGGTCGGTGCCGAGCAACAGGCTGTCCCCCGGGTGCAGCACTGCGGCCAGCGCGGCCAGGAAACCGGCCCGCGGCCCGGCCGTGAGGTTGCCGATCGTCGAGCCCAAGAACGCGAACAGCCGCCGGCCGGCGTCGGGAATCTCGCCCAGGTGGCTTTCGAAATCGCCGCAGACCGCCTCGATCCGCACTCCCGGATACTCCCGCTGGATCGCGGCACCGGCCGATTCCAGCACACCGGCGTCGACGTCGAACGGGATGAAGCGGCGCAACGATCCGGCCGCCCGCAACGCGTCCAGCAGCATCCGGGTCTTCTCCGAAATGCCGCTGCCCAGTTCGACCAGGGTGTCGGCTCCGGTCAGGGACGCGATCTCCGCTGACCGGACGCGCAGGATCTGCGCCTCTGCGCGGGTCGGGTAGTACTCCGGCAACCGGGTGATCCGCTCGAACAGCTCACTACCGACACTGTCGTAGAACCACTTGGGCGGCAACGACTTCGGTGAGCGACGCAAGCCTTCAAGGACGTCGCGACGGAGTGCACGATGCGCGGCATCGGCGGCGAGATGGTTCGATAGCGACAGCGTCATCGCAACTCCTCCAGCGCAGTCAGCACCACCCCGTCTGCGGTGGCCTCGACCAGATGCCGGTCCGGCACGTCCGCCCAACGTGGATCATCGTCATAGGGCTCACTGGCCAGCACCACACCATCGGCTTCGTGCAGCATCGACAGGGTGTCCCCCCATGTCGTCGCCAGCAGGCGGGAGCCGTTGGCGGCCAGGATATTCAACCGCGCAGCTGGATCGGCTGCCCCGAGCTCGACGACGGTGTCGCCCAGCGTGTCGAGTCCACGGGCAAAGATCGACGCGGCAAGTATCGCGCTGTCACACACCGATTCGGCTGCCGCACAGGTGGGCAGTACGGCACGGTCGACGACGCCGTTGTGCGACAGCAGCCAGTGGCCGTCGCTGAACGGCGCTGCCGCGCTGGCTTCGATCGGCATGCCGGCGCTGGCCGAACGGACCGCGGCCACCGCGCAGTGGGTGCGCAGCGCGGGCGCCACCGACGCGAACGACGCATCGCCCCACAGTGGGGCCGCGCTACGCCATCGCCGCGGCGTCGTGCCGTCGAAAAACCCCGCGCCCCAGCCGTCGGCGTTCATCATGCCGTGCTGCTGGCGGCGCGGCGCGTAGGACTGCACCAAAAGCCCGCGCGGCGGGTCGAGGATCAGCTCCGCCAGCGAGCGTGGCTCACCGAGCCAGCCCAGGTGTCGACACATCAGGCCGTGTCCTCGACGGACCAGGCCAGCCGGACGCCGGCAAAGATCTGCCGCCGGTACGGGTGGTCCCAGTTGCGGAAGCTGGGCCGCAGGATCTCGCCCGCGACGGCCCACGACCCGCCGCGCAGCACCCGGTAGT
>NZ_JBYCKY010000173.1:0-2466 GCF_057473605.1 Mycobacterium sp. TH-M82
GGTGCTGCTGATGTGGGCCGGCATCCTGGCCTACGCGGACCGGTACGGATACGACTTCGTCTCCGGTTGCGTCTCGGTCCCGGTCCACGGCCAGGGATCGCCCGGCAGCCAGATCCGCGGTGTCCGCGACCTCGTGCAGCGCCGCCATGCATCGCCGTACCGGTTGACGCCGCACCGGCCGGTGGTCGTCGACGGCTGCGGCCTCGACGAGATCGCGCCGCCGGCCCGTCCGGCGATTCCGCCGCTGCTGCGCGGCTACCTCAGACTCGGTGCGCGGATCTGCGGCGAGCCGGCCCACGACCCGGATTTCGGCGTGGGGGACTTCCCGGCGCTGCTGGCCAAACACGACGCCGACGCCCGATACCTGCGCCGGCTGCGGTCGGTGGCGGCAGCCGCCGATGCGGCAGGTGCGCCGGCTCGATGAGCCGGTACGACAGTCCGTGGCTGCCCCGGCCGTCGTGCACCACCGGCTGCCTGCGCGGCCCGGTAGAGCGGTCGTCGCCGCTGGTGGTGGCGGTGCGGATCGTGCTGGCGGTGCTGCTGGTGCTGACCCTGCCGCTGCTGGCGGTACCGGTTCCGGGCAGATCCCGGGTGCATCGCGGCTGCTGCCGGCTGGCGCTGCGCTGTTTCGGGGTCCGGGTCAGTGTGTCTGGCGGCCCGATTCGCAACCTGCGCGGTGTGCTGGTGGTCAGCGGGCACGTCTCCTGGCTGGACGTGCTCGTCGTCGGTGCGGTGCTGCCGGGATCGTTCGTGGCACGCGCGGATCTGGCCGACTGGCCGGGAGTCGGTGTGCTGGCCCGCATGATGCGGGTGATCCCGATCGACCGGAACAGCCTGCGCCGGCTGCCCGGTGTGGTCGATGCCGTCGCGGGCCGGCTGCGGGCCGGTGGCACCGTGGTGGCGTTCCCGGAGGGCACCACCTGGTGCGGCCGCGACGATGCCGGCCGGGGAGCCGAGCCGGCGCACTCGGGTCACGGGCGGTTCTATCCGGCGATGTTCCAGGCCGCCGTCGACGCCGCGCGGCCGGTGCAGCCGCTCCGGCTGACCTACCAGCGGGCTGACGGCGCGCTCTCGACCGCCTCGGCCTTCGTCGGCGACGACACCCTGCTGGCCTCGATGCGCCGGCTGGTCACTGCGCGGCGCATCGTGGTTCAGGTGCACGTCGGGTCACTGCAGCTGCCGGGCGCCGACCGGCGCGACCTGGCCGGACGCTGCGAAGCCGTTGTGTGGGGCCGCACCGGGGCGACCCCGCAGGTTGGTGCTATCGCGTGACGGGCTTCGGGCCAGGTCGGCGCGGCTAGGCCGGTATCCTGGGCGGGTCATGGTCTATCTGGATCACGCCGCCACCACCCCGATGTACCCGCAGGCCATCGAGGCGATGACAGCTGCGCTGGCTGCGGTCGGTAATGCCTCCTCGCTGCACACCGCCGGCAGGGCGGCACGGCGCCGGATGGAGGAGTCCCGGGAGGCCGTCGCCGCTGCGCTGGGTGCGCGCCCGTCGGAGGTGGTCTTCACCAGCGGCGGCACCGAGAGCGACAACCTGGCCGTCAAGGGCATCTACTGGGCCCGCCGCGACGCCGACTCGGCGCGTCGGCGCATTGTCACCACTGCCGTGGAGCACCACGCCGTCCTGGATGCGGTGGCCTGGCTGGTCGAACACGAGGGCGCCGAGGTGACCTGGCTGCCCACCGCTGCGGACGGGTCGGTGTCACCGGCCGGCCTGCGCGACGCGCTGCAGGGTGCCGATGACGTTGCGCTGGTGTCGGTGATGTGGGCCAACAACGAGGTCGGCACCGTGATGCCGGTCGCCGAACTCGCTGCGGTGGCCGCCGAATTCGGTGTGCCGCTGCACAGCGACGCGGTTCAGGCGGTAGGACAGCTGCCGGTCGATTTCACCGCCAGCGGTGTTTCGGCGTTGAGTGTCACCGCCCACAAGTTCGGTGGCCCGTTCGGGGTGGGCGCTTTGCTGCTGCGCCGCGACGTGAGCTGTGTGCCGCTGACCCACGGGGGTGGCCAGGAACGCGACGTCCGTTCCGGCACACCGGACGTCGCCGGCGCGGTGGGCATGGCGACCGCGGTGCGGATCGCGGTGGACTCGTTGGACACAAACAGCGAGCGGTTGCGCAGCCTGCGCGACCGGCTCATCGACGGCGTGCTGGCCGAGATCGACGACAGCTTCCTCAACGGACCTTGGGGCCCCCTTGACCGCCTGCCCGGCAACGCCCACTTCACGTTCGCCGGCTGCGAGGGTGATTCGTTGCTGATGCTGTGCGACGCCAACGGAATCGAGTGCTCGACGGGCTCGGCCTGCACCGCCGGGGTGACCCGGCCGTCGCATGTCCTGATCGCGATGGGCGCCGACCCGGCCACCGCCCGTGGTTCGCTGCGACTGTCGTTGGGCCACAGCAGCGTCGGCGCCGACGTGGATGCGGCGCTGCGGGTGCTGCCCGGCGCGGTGAGCCGAGC
>NZ_JBYCKY010000174.1:0-2494 GCF_057473605.1 Mycobacterium sp. TH-M82
GCTGAGCCCACCGTGCAGCGAATCACCGCCCAGGTGGAGCCAAAATTCATGCAGAAAAACGACCCAACTGGGGCCAACTCAGGTGATCACACGCATCGGGGCAACCACGCCGTTCCCCTTTGTCAGGCTAGCCAGTTCGGCTATCCGCCTTGTGTACGTCTCCCTCCCACGCCACCACGTGCCCTCGTACCTGTGAAACGTCCGCATCGAATGGTTGCAAGGTGGTGTGCCAGAATCGAGAGATGCAAATCATTGCGCCTCCAAGCGTTTTGCAGCACCTGTGGAAAGCTCAGTTGGGTGCGGGAATCCTCTCGGTCCTTTTGGGCGTGGTCATGCTTAGCTGGCCAGGTAAAACGGTCCTCGCCGCGGCGATAGTCTTTGGCGCCTACCTGCTGGTGAGCGGAGCCTCGCAGGCGATCTTGGCCGTCAGCCTGAGAGTCCCATGGAGTATGCGGCTATTGCCATTCATCGCGGGCATAGCGGCGATGGCGCTGGCAGTGCTGTGCTTCCTGAATTTGCAGAATTCTATTCTGCTGCTCGCTATCTGGATCGGGCTGGGTTGGATCTTCCGTGGCGTGGCTAGCGCGACGTCCGCGATCGGCGACCCCACCCTGCCCGCGCGTGTGTGGGAAATCGTGATCGGCATGATCAGCTTGTTGGCTGGCATCGTCGTACTCGCATCGCCCCTCGAATCGATCGGTATCCTGACATTGGTTGTCGCCATTTGGTTCCTTGTGGTGGGAACGTTCGAAATCCTGTTGGCTTTCGGCGTCCGTGCCGGATCAAAGTCAACTAAGTCAGAGTCCGAAGTCGAAGCGTCCTTGGCCAAGCCAGAAACAGAGCCCGTGGCAACGCCAGAACTCGACGCCAATACTAGTCCGCAGGTGGGAGAAAAGGACTCCTCCTGAAGGACGGAACTCGACCCGATCTCTTCTCATAGAGGATTGCGCGCGTGGCAGGATTCCCAGCCACGCCTCAGATGAGAATGCCCGCGTAGCGGCGTGTCGCGACGCGCCGAGCCGTGTAGACGGTCGCGCACGCGGGTGAAACTGGCGATGAGCCAACGCAAAACGGTCACGAAGACCGGCGCGACCCCCTATAGGCGGGCCGGCGGGGCCGCGAAGGCGAAGATTCTGGATGAGGCGTGATGACAAAAAAAGCGGCTACCGGCAAACCGTTGGTGAGCCAAAGCGGGGCCTTGACAATTCTCTAGGAATCTGTTGATCTCCTTGGAAATAGCCGCGCTTCAACTGGTCGATTTACGCCAAAGGAAAGCACATGCGTACGTTCGTAACAGTGCGCCGGAAGGCGTTGAAACCCTCGTCCGGGCATAGCCGCGGAGCGACCTATCAGCGGTTCGGCCGCTGCCACAACGACCACAAAGGATGTCAGCCATGAAGCGTCGCGCGTCGGTAGTCGCCTTAATCGTCGCCGCAATCACCATCGGTGAAGCCGCGGAGGCGCTAGCACCTCGGGTAAACGCCAAGCCCGCGCCCGAGGTGGAGTACATGTATAACGTCACTGTGCGGCGGCACTATAATTTTCCGAACAACGACGCAATCGGCTATGGCTATGGGATCTGCGACAAGGTCAGCGGAGGCGAGGGCTACCCCCAACTGATGGGTGACGTGAAAAACGACGTAACGCCCAACGACGAGTTCGCGGCCAATTATCTAGTCTCGTATGCGGTTGATCTCTTTTGTCCCGCCCAGATCTGGCAGCTTCGGAAGTCAGCGGAGGGCTATCGGCCGCCGCCCGGCCAAGAGTACTTCGGTGGTCCCGGCGCCCAATAAGCGACTGAGCGGCGTCGGATCGTTTCCCGCTCGGATCACACGGTGGCTGGACTGATGAGACGCTTGATTGGCCGCGGTTCGCCGCACCGCACCTGAAGTCCTGGTCACCGCCAAGACGCAACCTTGGACCCCGGAGAAGCCCCGCGCCCTGGTCGAGATCGGAGACGGCACAGGACGCTTCCAACACGTACTTGGCGACCGGTTGAGGTAGTCCGGGGTGGGAACCACCACGACACTGCGACAACCTCGCCCCTTAGATAGGCCATCCGATCGGCCAGCACCGGGCCGCGACACCGCCGATCGCGGCCAGGGTTTCGGCGATCAACGCCGGCACCGCGCAGAACGGGAAACCATCCGGGCGCGGCGTCGGCCCCTTCGATGACCAGATACTCACGTGGCTAACAGAAGTCGGGCGGCGCCATCATGATTCTCACCGCGCACCATGGTTTCCGCCTCGGCAGCCAGACGTCCCGAAGTCTCGCTCAGAACCCTCTAACCGGCGGCGGGGCGGCGGCCGCTTAGGGCCTAGACAAATTCTAGATTAGATATAAAAATAGCCGCACGCTAGCTGATCATGGAATCCTTGGCACAGGCCGCAGCCACCCTGACGTGAGCCCTCCGGTCCGGGCCAGTTCCTGTGGGAGTCCGATGCCCCAGAATTGGGGCGAGGAGGACTCGATTCATGGCACGGCGACGGCATA
>NZ_JBYCKY010000175.1:0-1912 GCF_057473605.1 Mycobacterium sp. TH-M82
GGCCTGCTTGGCAGCCAGGAAGTAGCGGTGGATCGGATGGTCGACGTCGATGCCCACCCCGCCGTGCACGTGAACGATGGTGTGGGCCACCCGATGCCCGGCGTCGGCGGCCCAGAACGCCGCGGTGGCCACCTCGGTGTCGGCGGGCAACCCCTCGGCCACCCGCCAGGCGGCCTGGGTCAGTGTCAGCCGCAGCCCCAAGACGTCGATGTAGCCGTCGGCCAGCCGTTGCGACACGGCTTGGAAACTGCCGATCGGCCGGTCGAACTGCTCGCGGGTGCGTGCGTATTCGGCGGTCAGCGCCAGCCCGCGTTCCAGCACGCCGAGCTGGTAGGTGCTGCGGCCCAGCGCCTCCAGCACCCGGATGCGGTCGACCAGATCGTCACCGCCGACCCGCCGGCTGTGATCCACCTCGACGTCGGAGAGCTCGAGAAGCCCGACGCTGCCCAGGCCGGTAGTCTGCAGCGCGGTCACCGAGACGCCGGGATCATCGGCGGCGAGCAGGAACACCGCGATGCCGGAGTCGGTGTCGGCGGGCACCAGAAAGCCATCGGCCACCGGGCCGTAACCGACCAGGGTGCGGGTGCCGGTGAGCCGGTAACCGCCGGCGTCGCCGCCGGTGCCGGTGGCCTGCACCGGGCCCTCGCCCATGTCGGCGTCCAGTGCGACGGTGAGGACCTTTTCGCCGCTGGCCGCAGGCTCGCCCCACCGTTGCCGAAGCTCCTCGGAGCCGAACTGGCCCAGCGCGCCGGTGGCCAGCACCACCGACTCCAGGTAGGGCACCGCAGCCAACCCCCGGCCCAGTGCAACCAGCACGGTGGTCTGCTCTAACACTCCGAAGCCGCCACCGCCCAGCGACTCGGGTGCGGCCGCGGACAGGATGTCGGCGTCGGCGAGCTTGCGCCACAGCGTGGGGTCGAACCGTTGGTCGAGTGTGTCCAGCTGACGTTGGTGTTCGGGTGTGCAGATGGCATCGGTGATCCTGGAGGTCAAATCGCCGAGGTCGCGTGCCGCTTCGGTGGTGGAAAAGTCCATCGGTGTCGTCCTTCGCAAGCGGTGGTCAGCGGTTGGTCAGCGGCTAGCTCGAGGCAGCCCCAGTGCTGACATGGCGATGATGTCACGCTGGATTTCATTGGTGCCGCCGCCGAAGGTCAGGATCAGGCACGCCCGGTGCATCCGCTCCACCCGGCCGTGCAGCAGCGCGCCGGCCGAGCCGTGACGCAGGGTCGCGGCGGTGCCCAGCACCTCCATCAGCAGCCGGTAGGCCTCGGTGGCCAGCTCGGTGCCGAACACCTTGGCGGCCGAGGCATCCGCCGGCGACGGCGTCGTCTCCGCTGCGGATGCGAGCTCCCAATTGATCAGCTTGAGAACCTCGACTTTTGCGTGCACGCGGGCCAGGTTGAGCTGTACCCATTCCGAGTCGATCAGCCGGGCACCGCCGGAATCCTTGGTGTTCTGGGCCCACTCGCGAACCTGGTTCAGGCACATGATGATCGGCATCGCCGACACCAGTGCGACGCGTTCGTGGTTGAGCTGGTTGGTGACCAGCTTCCAGCCGCCGTTCTCCTCGCCGACCCGGTTGGCCACCGGCACCCGCACGTCGGAATAATAGGTGGCGCTGGTGTCGAGGCCGGCCATGGTGTGCACCGGAGTCCAGGCGAACCCCTTAGCGGTGGTGGGCACGATCAGCACCGAGATGCCGCGGTGTTTTTTGGCTTCGGTGTTGGTGCGCACCGCCAGCCAGACGTAGTCGGCGTAGGCGATCAGCGAGGTCCACATCTTCTGCCCGTTGACGATGTAGTCGTCGCCGTCGCGCACCGCGCTGGTGCGCAGGTTGGCCAGGTCGGTGCCGGCCCCCGGCTCGGAGTAGCCGATCGCGAAGTGCAGGTCCCCGGCGGCGATCTTGGGCAGG
>NZ_JBYCKY010000176.1:0-13388 GCF_057473605.1 Mycobacterium sp. TH-M82
CATATGCTGTTCACCCGCCTTCTACCGTGATCTGCTCACTGGGTAGAGGCCATTAGCCGGGTGTGGCAGTTGCGACGAGCCTCATCGCCTTTCCGCAATGGTACACGATGTTCTGGTCGGTGCAACCAACCGGCAAGCATCACGAAAAGTGCCCGCGAAACACCCTCGCTGCATCACGTAAGGATGCCCGCGAAACGGTGATCGTCATGGGGCATGGGAAGTGGGCTGTCGATGACGTCTCGTGCCGAGATCACTGCGAAGTTCGCCAAGGCGTACGTGAAGGCCTCGAAGAAGGGTAGAGGCCAGATTCTGGATCAGGTGGTGCAGGTCACCGGCTGGTCGCGGGACAACGCTCGGCGGCGATTGACGGCCGCAGCCCGGCCACCGGGAGCGGGTAGGCAGGTCGCCAAGCGGCCGCGCCGGCAGCGTAAGCCGAAGTACTCCTACGACGCGTTGAAGGTGCTGCAGAAGGTCTGGGCGGCCTCAGGAGGGCAGTGCGGGCGCTACCTGGCCGCCTCGATGGCCTTGCAGCTCGATGCACTGGAACGCCACGACGAGCTGGCGTTCGGCCGGGACCGCTACAGCCCGCAGGTGCGTGCGGAGTTGTTGGCGATGAGCAGCGCCACCATCGACCGCTACCTACGTCCGGCCAAGGCCCGCGATCAGATCAAGGGCAAATCGACCACCAAACCGTCTCCGCTGCTGCGATCGTCGATCAAGATCCGCAAGGCCGGAGACGAGGTCGAGGACTCTCCGGGGTTCTTCGAAGGCGACACTGTCGCGCACTGCGGACCGACGCTCAAAGGCGAGTTCGCCCGCACCGTCAACCTCACCGACATGCATATTGGCTGGGTGTTCACTCGCACCGTGCGCAACAACGCTCACGCCCACATCCTCGGCGGCCTGAAGGCGGGACTGCACGAAATCCCTTACGAGGTAACCGGTTTGGATTTTGACAACGGCAGCGAGTTCTTGAATAAGGCTGTCATCAAGTGGGCTGGCGAGCAGGAGATCTTCTTCACCCGCTCCCGGCCGTACAAGAAGAACGACCAGGCCACGATCGAGTCCAAAAACAACCACCTGGTGCGCAAGTACGCGTTCTACTGGCGCTATGACACCGACGATGAACGCGCGGTGCTCAACCGACTGTGGAAGCTGGTCAACGACCGCCTCAACTACCTGACCCCCACCATCAAACCCATCGGCTACGGCTCTGGCCGCGATGGTCAGCGTCGCCGCATCTACGACGCACCCAAGACCCCGCTGGACCGGCTGCTGGCCGCCGGGGTCCTTTCGCCGGCTCAAGAAGCCGAACTGCTCGCCTACCGCGACAGCCTGAACCCGGCCGCGATCGCCCGACAGATCGCAGACCTACAGGCCGTCCTGCTCAAACTCGCCAAGGACAAGACCGAACAGCTCTACCTCGCCACCATCCCCAGCGCCCTACCCGACGTCAGAGCCGGCATCCGGATCAAGAACAAGACCGCAAGCTGACCCCGGCTTCGCGGGCATTCCTTACGTGATGCATGGATCAGATTTCGCGGGCATCTTGACGTGATGCATTACGCCAACCGCTGGCGAACCGAGCTCCGGCGCGGCATAATCGAATGCGGTGGTGGGGCCCACCCGAATCGCGGATGTCGCCGACGGTCCCTGAACGTCTACCAGGGAAAATGCATGCCCACCAGCAGAACCGGGGGGCGACCGTGAGTTCTCCGATCCGCTCGATCGCAAACCCGGCACAGTTCGACATCATGTTCTGGCTGCCACCGGGTGGCACCGACAACGGCGTCTGGGCCAGCAACTGGGTGGAGTTGGCCGACCTCGAGGCCAGCGATGTCGCCCCGGTGCTCGCGCTGCTCGCCGACGTCGACGTCGGAGGGTACGTGGCGACCCCGGGCGGCCACGCGCGCACTGCCGGTGGATCGGTCATCCACCGGTTGTGGGTCGACTCGCTGCGGTATCACCGGGCCGAAGATGTCCTGATGAACTACCTGCACACCCGAGGTTCGGCTTGACCGGCCGGATCGCCGTTGGTTAACTTTTACGGGTGATGGAGCCCGCCCGGAAGCCGGACTTCCGACCGCTACGAGGCTGAGGGTTGCTGCGAACGAATGGAGTCGCAGATGGCGGATGCTCTTTTTTGCCGTGATCCGGTGCGTGCCAGGATGCGGCCGGAGCCGGACGATCGATGACCGGTCTGCCGCTACCGCTCATCCAGGGGTTGCAGGTGGTCACCGTCGCCGGGGGAGCGCCGGGTGTCAGCGGTTTCATTGCCTGGTTCGAGGCCCGGCTGCAGGGTCGCCGCGGTCCACGGATTCTGCAGCCCTACTTCGACCTGGTCAAGCTGTTCGGTAAGGAATCGCTGACACCGCAGGGCGCGAGCCCGGTCTTCCGACTGGCGCCCATCGCCTCTTTCGCCTGCTACCTCACCGTGCCGATGCTGATCCCGGTGCTGACCAGTTACGCGCTGCCGCTGGGATATATGGGAGACATCCTCGGCGGTGGGCTGATCCTGGCGTTCGCTAGTTTCCTGGTCGCGGCCGCGGCGGCCGAAACCGGCGATCCTTACCCCCAATTGGCGTCCAGTCGTGCCAAGACATTCGCCGCGATCACCGAACCGGTCATGCTGCTGGTCTTCTTCACGGTGGCGATGATCACCACCACCGACCTGCCGTACGTGTTGGCAGCCACGGTCCGCAGCGGACCGGATCAGATCGTCCGCCCCGCGCACCTGCTTGCCTCGGCGGCATTGTTCATGGTGATCCTGTATGAGACCGGGCGAATACCGGTCGAAACACACACCGGCACTATCGAATTCGGCATGATAGAAGCAGGACGCTCGTTCGAGTACTCCGGACCCGATCTGGCCCTGCTGCACTGGGGCTCGGCGGCAAAACAGTTGGTGCTGTATGTCATCCTGCTCAACGTCTTCGTCGCACCGTGGGGGCTGGCGTCGGACACTTCGCCGATCGGGGTGGCATTCGCCATCCCGGCCATTCTGGCCAAGTCCGCGCTGCTCGGCTGTGTCGTCGCCGTCCTGGACAACAGCTACGCGAAACTGCGACTGTTCAAAATCACCGAATTCGTCTCGGCCGCATTGTTGTTGTCGGTACTGGCGGTATTCACCCTCTACCTGGGGGGCGGCTAGCGATGCCGATGGCCAGTCAGTACGTTCCCACGGTCTTCGACGGAATCGCGAACACCGTGGCCCTGATCGTGCTGCTGCTGGAGTTCGCGATGCTGCGGGCGGCGCTGTTTCGCGGGCAGATACGGCTGTACGCAGCACAGTCCCTCGCCGTCAGCGTCCTGGCCGCCGTCATCGCGTCCGGCCACCATGTTCCCGAACTGTATGTGCTGGCTGTTCTTTCGCTGTTGCTCAAAGCAGTCGTCGTCCCGATGGTGCTGGTCGGGCTGCTGAAGGAAGTCACCGAGGAGATCGCCGGCAGCGGCGCACTCGGCGTGGCGAACGAAGTGCTGATCTCGATCGGGGTGGGCGCGTTCGGGTTTTTCGCCGTCGGCGTGCTCGGCATCCAATCCGACGCGCTGCCCACCGCTGCGTTGAGCCTGTCGGTGGCGGTGGTACTGGTTGCGTTCATCCTGATGATCGTCCGGCGCGACGTCGTGAGCCAGGCCATCGGGTTCTTCTCCCTGGAAAACGGTGTGTCGCTGGCCAGTTTGGTGGTTGCCGCGGGAATGCCGCTGATTCTCGAGGTGGCGTTCCTGTTCGACCTGTTGGTGGCCGTCGTGGTCTTCGGGGTGTTGATGCGCACCCACCACCGGCGAACACGGTCCCTGTCCACTGCAACGCTCGACCGGCTCAGGGGATAGCTGATGTCTGTGCTGATGGAGCTGCTGATCGCCTTGCCGCCGGTCACCCTGGGCGTGTGTGCCCTTGTCCCGCATCGTGTTGCCGCGGCGGTGACTGCGCTCACCGGCGTCACGGCCTTCGCGCTGGCACTGGCTCTGGTTCCGGTCGGTGTCGACCACACCATCACGGCGCTGCGCTACCTGCGTGCCGATGCGCTGTCGGTGATCTTTGTGCTGGGAACCTGCTTCTTGTATGCGGCGGTCGGGATCTACTCCATCGGCTACCTCGCCGACGAGGAGCGCGCGGTGCGCACCGACACCGCGGAACAGCAGGCATTGTTCGCCCGGCACAGCAGGCGCTTCTATCTCGGTGTGAACGCCTTCGCCTGGTCGATGATCTGCGCGCCGTTGGTCAACGATCTCGCCGTGTTGTGGATCGCCGTCGAGATCACCACGGTGGTCTCCGCGCTGCTGGTGGCACTGGACAACACCGACCGTGCCACCGAGGCCGCATGGAAGTACGTGCTGATTGCCTCATCCGGGCTGGGGATTGCGCTGCTGGCCACCATCTTCATGTACTACGCGGGGACACACGTCCTCGGCGGGTCCTATGAGCTGGCGTTCGACCCGTTGATCAGCGCCGCCGGCCAATTGCCGCAGACTCCGGTGCGTTTGGCGTTCGTGCTGGCCGTGGTGGGATTCGGCACCAAAGTGGGCCTTTTCCCGGTGCACACCTGGCTGCCTGACGCGCACGCCGAGGCACCCACGCCGGTGTCGGCGCTGCTGTCGGGATCGCTGCTGGCGGTGAGCTTCTACGCGATCCTGCGCTACTACCAGATCAGCGTCGCCGCACTCGGACCGCGGTTTCCACAAACGGTGATGTTGGTCTTCGGGGTGCTATCGCTGCTGCTGGCGGCGCTGTACCTGCTCGAGCAGCGCGACATCAAGCGGATGCTGGCCTATTCCAGCGTCGAACACATGGGGATACTGGCCGTCGGAGTCAGCTTCGGTGCGCCGATCGCGCTGTCCGGCGTTTTGCTGCACGTACTGGCGCACGCCGCCGCCAAAGGCAATGCGTTCATGGGCGCGGGTGTGTTGGTACGCAAGTTCGGCACCAAGGAACTCGGCCGCATGGCTGACGGCACCCGGTTGTTGCCGTGGTCGGGTCCGCTGTTCCTCACCGCTGTCCTGGCGTTGTCGGCGATGCCGCCGTTCGGCCTGTTTCGCAGCGAGTTCCAGATCGTCTCCGGTGGCTTCGCGGATACCCGCAACACTGCCGCGGCCACGCTGGTCTGCCTGGTCACCCTGGCGTTTCTCGGCTTGGGCCTGGCGACGACACGAATCCTGTTTGGCCCCACACCCGGCGTGGCGGATACCGGATCGGTGCCGCTGATTCGCGGTGAGCCCAGTAACTGGATGGTGGCACCCGTCGTCGTGGGAGTCCTGGTGCTCCTGGTGCTGGGAGTGGCGCCGCCGCAGGATCTGGTCGACCTGCTCAATCGCGGCGCCACCGAGCTCATGGCAGGTGTGCGGTGAGCGCCGCCGCAGCGACCGCCGTGGTCGATCTGCCGCTGGAGCAGTGGCGTGCGCAAACGATGGGCCGTGTCGCCGGGGGCGAGCGTTTCGCGGGTGTCTATGCCGCGCATCGCGACGATGCCGCGCAACTGCATGCGTTGCTGGTCGGCGACGCCGTGGTCAGTTGTTTGCGCACATGGTTAACGCCGGACGCCGACGGTTCGCTGGCGTATCCGGCGTTGACACCCGATGTGCCGCCGGCGTTTTGGTATGAACGCGCCCTGCACGACCTGTCGGGTGTGGTGCCGGCGGGACATCCGCGGCTCGACCCACTGCTGCTGCCCCGCGAGGCCGGCCAGCCCTCACCGCGACCCGGATACTCCCAAAGCGCCGCGCTGAAGCGGCGCATCCGTTCGCGAGCCCCCGACCGACACGGACCTGTCGACGTCGGCGGCGGCGGGGTGTTCACCCTGCCGCTGGGGCCGGTGCGCTCCGGGGTGTTCGAGTCGATCGAATTCCTCATCGAAACACCCGGCGAGGACATCCCGCATCTGAACATCCGGCCGCACTACAAACACCGGGGCATCGCCAAGCAGTTCGAGGCGTTGCCGGTGACCGACGGGATCTTGGTTGCCGAGCGAGTCGAGGGCATCGCCTCGATTGCCCATGCGCTCGCCTTCGCCCACGCCGTCGAGACACTCTGCGATACAACCCCGCCCCGGCGGGCGCGGTTGCTTCGGGTGATCCACGCCGAACTGGAACGCATCGCCAACCACCTCGACGTGGCGATGCGGCTCTGCGATGCCGCCGGGCTTGCCGTTGCCACCGCGCGGTTCGGCTGGCACAAAGAATGCGTGATGAGATTGGTGTCGGCGTTGTGCGGCAACCGGTTCGGGCGTTCCGTTGTCTGCGTGGGCGGGGTGACCACCCAGCCGCGGCTGGAACCGGCCGAGGTGGCGCAGCGCGTGGCGGTGATCGTCGACCGGATTCGTCGTGATCGAGACGCGCTGATGGTCGACGCGTCGTTTCTGGACCGGCTGCGCGGCACCGGGTACCTCGACCCGGAGCTGGCCGGCTCGCACGGCGCACTGGGGCCGGTGGGGCGAGGTTCGGGCTGTGACGACGATGCCCGCCGTCGGGCATACGACGGTTATGCGGAGCTACCCACGGCGAACGGGGCCGCGGTCGAGACCCACGGTGACGCACTGGCCCGGTTGCGGGTGCGGTGGACCGAAATCGATATCGCCGCCGGGCTGATCGGTCTCGCCTGCACCCGGCTACCCGAGCTGGCCGACACCGAGACCAGGGTGACGACGACGGTCGTCGACGGATTCGCCCTGGGCTGGGCCGAAGCACCCCAAGGCGAAGTGATCTATGGGCTGGAGGTCCGCGGCGGCGTGATCGGCCGCTGCTTCGCCCGGTCCGCTTCGCTACACAACATGCTGCTGTTTCACGATGTGTTCTGCGGCGACGTCTTCACCGACTTTCCGTTCATTGAGGCCAGTTTCGGGCTGTGCTATGCCGGGGTGGCGATGTAGATGCCGTGGATTTTCCGGGGGCTCCGCAATGGGATTGTCACGTCGGGGTGGCCCAAACGGGCGGACGCCTATTTCGACGGCTTCCCGGCGGCGGTCGAGCTGGTCGGTGACCCCGGCTCGCCTGTTACTGCCCAGGTCGCCGAGGCTGTCGCGGCCTGCCCCACCGGCGCGATCTCGGCCGATCCACGGCCCCGGCTGGATCGCGGGCGCTGCATTGTCTGCGGGCGCTGCGTGGCGGCGGCGCCGGGCTGGTTCGGGTGGGAACGGGGTTGCGCGACCGCGACACTGGCCAGGTCGGCGCTGGTGGTGGACGATGTCGAGGAAACCGACGAGGCGCTGGCCGAACTGCGTGTGAGCCTGGCCCGTCGGGTGCGGCGGCTGCGGCGTTCGGTGCATCTGCGTCACGTCGACGCCGGGTCCAACGGCAGCGACGAGTGGGAGATCCAGGCGTTGACCAACCCGGTCTACGACGTGCACCGGCTCGGGATCTTCTTTACCGCCAGCCCACGGCACGCGGACATCGCGCTGGTGACTGGTATCGGTGTTTCCGGGATGGCCGAGCCGCTGCGCCGCACGCTCGATGCTATGCCCACGCCGACCGTGGTGATCGCCGTGGGCACCGACGCCATCAGCGGAGGGATCCTGGGCGGCGGATACATCGGCGGCACCGGCATCTCCAGGTTGGTGCCCGTCGACGTCTGGGTGCCCGGGGCGCCGGCCTCCCCGTTCAGCGTGCTGCACGGCATCCTGCTGGCTCTGGGTCGTGTCCCGCGGCAGAGAGCCGGGGGCACACGGTGATCGCCGCGGGCCTGGCGTTGCTGGGCATGGCAGTAGGGATCAGCTGGTGTGCCGGACTCGCCGGTGAGCGCAGCCGGCAAATGGGCTTGGGTACCGCCGCCGCGTGGACGGCCAATATCGCCGCCGCGGTGGCGTTCGTGATCGCCGGCGGGCTCGGCTTAGCCGGCGATGAGCAACGATTCGACCTCGGCGGGCTGGCCGGCTTCGGCCCCGCCAGCCTGTCCGTCGACGCGCTGTCGGGGCTCTTCCTGATCATTTCGTTCGGCGTCGCGGTTCCCGCTCTGGCCGCCGCCGCGGCACCGGCCAATCGAGACCGGCCACGGCTGCCTGCCGCCGTCGCCGTGGCGCTGGCTGCTGTCACGGTGATCGTGACCACCGACAACTTCTTTGTGCTGCTCTTCGGCTGGGAACTGCTGACCGTGGCGTTCTACTTGCTGGCCGGCTACGACCGCGAACTGCCCGGGCGGGCCGAGGGCGCGGTCAGCACTGTGATTTTCGGAAAGGCCAGTGGCGCAGCGGTGTTGATGGGAGCTCTGCTGCTGGCCGGGCGGACCCACACCTTCGCGTTCACCGCCGGCACGCTGGATCCTGGCTGTGCCGTCGGTCAGGCCGCCTACGCGCTGTTGCTGCTGGGGTTCGGCATCAAAGTCGGACTGGTCCCCGCGCACATCTGGATGCCGCGCGGGTACACCGCGGCCGCGGGACCGGCGCGCGCGGTGATGGCCGGCGTCGCGGTCAACGTCGGGTTCTACGGCATGTGGCGCACCCTGCACATTCTGGGCCCGCCACCGGTCTGGCTGGCCTGCGTGATGCTGGTCGTCGGCGGAACGACCGCCATCCTGGGAATCGCACACGCCGCGGTCAATCCCGATCTGGCTGCGTTGATCTCATGGTCGAGCGTCGAAAACGCGGGCGTGATCACCGCGGGGTTCGGGGTGGCGCTGATGGGCGCCTCGGCGGCGCAACCCAAACTGGTTGCCGCCGGATTGCTGGCCGGCACCGCACAGGTGATCGCGCATGCGCTGGGCAAGACGCTGCTGTTCGTGTCGGCGTCGACGATCGAGCAGGCGACCGGAACGACCGACCTCGATTGGCTCGGTGGTGTGCTGCGCCGGCTACCCTGGGCGGGAACGGGTTTGGTGGTCGGGTCGCTCACCCTGGCCGGGTTGCCGTTGACCGCCGGCTTCGCGTCGGAATGGTTCACGCTGGAATCGCTGATGCAGCAGTTCCGGGTCTCCAGCCTGGCCATGCAGCTCTCCACCGCAGCGACCGGGGCGTTGGTGGCGTTGACGGTCGGCATCGCGGGTGTGACTTTCGTGCGGGTCGTCGCGCTCACGGCGTTCGGCCCCGCGCGCATCGGCGAGCCGCCGATGGACCCCGACCGGGTGCGGGTCGATCGGCAGTGGCCCCATCGCCTCGGGGTGGCTGCGCTGGTAGCGGGTTGCCTGGGTGTGGCGGCGTTGGCGCCGATGGAGGTGCGGGTGATCGGATATGGTCTCGGTCCGATCGTGGGTGACCAGGCGCACCGAGCAAACGCCGCGCCCTGGGTGCTGCAGCCGGTGTTCGAGGAGTTCTCCGCGTTGTCGCCGACCTGGCTGTGGATCGTGCTTCCGGCGATGGCGGTGGTCATCGCGGCGTTTGCGGCGGTGTTCGCCGGGCGGAATCCGTTCCGGACGCGCGGGGTGGCCCCGTGGTCGTCGGCGTCACCGGGCGTGGATCGCGGCGTCGGCTACACCTCATTCGCCTACGCCAATCCGGTGCGCAACGTGCTGGCCAAC
Organism: Mycobacterium sp. TH-M82; assembly: GCF_057473605.1. Taxonomy (NCBI): domain Bacteria; kingdom Bacillati; phylum Actinomycetota; class Actinomycetes; order Mycobacteriales; family Mycobacteriaceae; genus Mycobacterium; species Mycobacterium sp. TH-M82. The sequence goes on from NZ_JBYCKY010000176.1 coordinate 9,440, forward strand.
GTGCTGTTGACCCGGTCCCATCTCGCCGAGACGGCGGCAACAGCCGATGGCGCCGGCGCTGACCGGCGTCCGTTCACCTACCACGTCCACGTCGTCGACGTCGTCGAACGGTATTTCTACCGACCCCTGGTCGCCGGCGTCCTGTTCGTCTCGCGATCCGCCAGACGGTTGCAGTCGGGCCGTCTCGACGCCTACATGGCCTACATGCTGGTCGCAGTGCTCGCGGTCCTGACCGTGGTGATCGCCATGTCTTAACCGGAGGACCACTAACGAAACCACCCAGAAAGGCAGTGTGAAATGTGTTCTTCGGCAAGAAAGTGTCGACGGACCTCAAATTGCGCCGCGAGCCCGCGATGAACGTTCGGCGCATCCAACTCGACGTCGACACGGCCCTGGCCAGACCGGACCTGTTGGAGTTGGCCGCGGTGATTGACGAGGTTCCCGGTGTGGAGGGAGTCAACATCACCGTGACGGACATCGATCTGGAGACCGTCGGCCTTGAGGTCACCGTCGAGGGCGAGTCCATCGACGCACCGCGGCTGATCCGAGAAATCGAGAAGGCCGGTGCAGCGGTGCACAGCATCGATGAGCTCGTCGTCGGCAGCCGCATCGTCGAACACGTGCCACGAAGCCGGTGATCCGCTGGCGGTCACGCCGTGCGAACCGGCTGCGCCCACGCGTGCGGTGGTTGTTCGCCACGGCGCTGGGCCTCTCCGATGGCATCCTCAACGCGCTCGTCTTGGCATCGGCAACGGTGTTGAGCGGTGTGGGCCTCGACGTGGCCTTGGGCGGTCGGGTCGGCATTGTCGGCTTCTCTTCGGCGGTGCTCACCGTGTTCGTGGCCGAGTACGCCGAGTACCGGTCGGATTTGATGCGATCCGAGCGTCAACTGATGTTCACCCGTTCCGGTCGGCTCGCCGCGACAAGTCTCGGCAGGGCGGTGCTCAAGGACGCGGCCATCATCGCTGTCGTGGCGGGAATCTCCAGCTTCGTCGGCGCCGCGCTGCCGTTGGTGGTTGGGGCGCTGTTGCCCGGGGCGAGCTGGATGGCCCTGGTGGTATCGGTCGCGGCCCTAGGTGGTCTCGGCGTGCTGTTGGCCGTGCATGTCGGAGGCCGGCGATGGGTGTGGGCGGTCAGCTTGATCATCGCCGGCGCCATCGTGACGATCATCGGGGTACGGGTGCATCTGGTATGAGTGACGTCCGGCCCAGCCGCGCCCACCGGCGGTTCTCGCCGGCATTGAAGTTTGTGCTGATGGTCGGCGTCATGAGTTTCTTCGCCGACTTCACCCACGAGGCGTCCCGCAGCATCGTTGGCCAATTCCTGGGCCTGCTCGGCGCCGGGGCGCTGGCGATCGCGATGATCACCGGCTTCGGGGAGCTGCTGGGCTACGGGTTGCGGCTGGTCTCCGGGCGCGGCGCCGACCGTACCGGACTGTACTGGCCGATCACCATCGGCGGCTACATCCTGCAGATGTCGGTGGTGCCGCTGCTGGCGCTGGCCAGCAGTTGGCAGATGGCGGCGGTTTTGGTGATCGCGGAACGGGTCGGTAAGGCCATTCGCAATCCGCCCCGCGACGCGATGCTCTCCCATGCGGCCAAACGCATCGGGTATGGCTGGGGCTTCGGTGTGCACGAGGCGCTGGATCAGCTCGGCGCGATGTTCGGCCCGCTGCTGGTCGCCTTCGTCGTGGCCGGCACGCACGACGACTACCGGCTCGCCTTCGCCGCGCTCGCCGTCCCGGCGGTCATCATGCTCTCCCTGCTCGCGGTCGCGCGGCTGCTCTATCCACGCCCACAGGACCTGGAACCGTCCGTGATGGCGGTGCAGACTCGTGGGCTGCCCCGGGTGTTCTGGATCTACCTTCTGGCCGCGGCGCTGGTGGCCGCCGGGTTCGCCGATTTCCCGATTGTCGCGTATCACTTCCAGCGCGCCGGGACCGTGCCGACAAGCTACATCCCGATCCTCTACGCCGCTGCGATGGCGGTGTCGGGCACCGGTTCGCTGGTGTTCGGGCGGGTGTTCGACCACTTCGGCATCGGTCTGCTGGTACCGCTCACTGTCGTCTCGGCGGCCTACGCCCCGCTGATCTTCCTCGGCGGTTTCTGGCCGGCCCTCATCGGGAGCTGTCTGTGGGGCCTGGGCATGGGAGTGCATGAGTCGATCGTCCCCGCCGCGGTGGCGCCGATGGTGTCGCCAGACCGACGTGCCTCGGCGTACGGCTTGTTCACCGGCGTCTACGGCATCACCTGGTTCGCCGGCAGCACCGCGATCGGTGCATTGTTCGGGGTGTCCCTCGGTGGCGTCGTCATATTCTGCGTCGTCGCCCAATTCGCCGCAGTCCCACTGCTTCTGCTGGTCCGGCGACGAACGGCCGGCGCGGAGGCAACGTCGCCGGACCTGCCGGGTTGTGGATGAAATCCGGACTGGGGATAAACGGCAGCGATTGACGAGTTTTTGGTGCCGGCCGGCGCCTGTCAGCGGCACGGTGTCGGCGCCGTCGCGCAGCCTGACCGGTATGACAACGTTGACACGGGCCGAGCTGGGAGCGCTCGGCGAACGGCTGGCCGTCGATCATCTGACCGGGCAGGGCTTGCAGATCCTGGCCCGCAACTGGCGTTGCCGCTACGGCGAACTGGATGTGGTCGCCGCTGATCCGACAGCGCGCACTGTGGTGTTCGTCGAGGTGAAAACGCGCACCGGCGACCGATTCGGCGGCCTGGCCTACGCGGTGCCCCCGCAAAAGGTGCACCGGCTGCGGCGGCTGGCCGGGCTGTGGCTGGCCGGTCAAGACACCAGTTGGGCGGAGCTTCGCATTGATGTGATCGGGGTGCGGATCAGGCGGCTGCGCCCATCGGGAACACCGGAGATCACCCACCTGCGGGGGGTGGAGTGATGTCGCTGGGGCGGGCGTTCTCGGTCGCGGTACGCGGACTCGACGGCGAGATCGTGGAGATCGAGGCTGACATCACCTCGGGCCTGCCCGGCGTGCACCTGGTGGGCCTGCCCGATGCGGCCCTGCAGGAGTCGCGGGACCGGGTGCGGGCGGCGATCACCAACAGCGGGCAGCGCTGGCCGACGACTCGCTTGACCCTGGCGCTGTCACCGGCAACGTTGCCGAAGATGGGTTCGGCCTACGACCTGGCGCTGGCTGCGGCGGTGCTCTCGGCGAGCCGCAAGACCCCCTGGCGACGGCTCGAGACGACGGTGCTGCTCGGTGAGCTGGCGCTGGACGGGCGGGTGCGGCCGGTGCACGGGGTGCTGCCGGCGGTGCTGGCGGCCAAACATGACGGCTGGGCGTGCGCGGTGGTGCCGGTGGACAACCTGGCCGAGGCGAGCCTGGTGGACGGGATCGAGGTTCGCGGAGTGCGGACGCTGGACCAACTGCATGCCTGGCTGGACGGGTCGGCGCAGTTGGCCGACAGGATCACCACGGCGCCCCCGGTAACGGAACCGGCCGCGGACCTGGCTGACGTGGTGGGACAGGCACAGGCACGGTTCGCCGTCGAGGTGGCCGCCGCCGGTGCGCATCACCTGATGTTGACCGGCCCGCCCGGCGTCGGCAAAACCATGCTGGCGCAACGTCTTCCGGGCCTACTGCCGTCGCTGACCGACAACGAGTCGTTGGAGGTCACCGCGATCCACTCGGTGGCCGGCCTGCTGTCCGGCAGCGCGCCGCTGATCACCAGGCCGCCGTTCGTGGCGCCGCACCACAACTCCAGCGTGGCGGCACTGGTCGGCGGAGGCTCCGGAATGGCGCGGCCGGGCGCGGTCAGCCGGGCGCACCGCGGGGTGCTGTTCCTCGACGAATGCGCGGAGATCAGGGTCAGCGCCCTGGAGGCGCTGCGGACGCCGTTGGAGGACGGTGAGATCCGGCTGGCCCGCCGCGACGGGGTGGCCTGCTACCCGGCGCGGTTCCAGCTGGTGCTGGCCGCCAACACGTGCCCGT
>NZ_JBYCKY010000177.1:0-2373 GCF_057473605.1 Mycobacterium sp. TH-M82
CGTGGCTGTTCGTCGGCGGCACCGGGCTGTGGCGCAGTTTGGTAGCGCACTTGACTGGGGGTCAAGTGGTCGCAGGTTCAAATCCTGTCAGCCCGACTTAAGAAAATGGGCTCTGATCTGCTGTGATGTTCTGGGTGGCAGATCAGACGACCCGGAGCGCGGTCCCATTTTGGGACCACAAGTGCTTCGACAGCAGCTCGCCGGCGCCCGCAGCCGAGATGTTGCACCCGATTAGCTAAGTGGTCGCGCCCGTAAATTCGTCGGGGGTGGCGTTCAAGCGGCGCGGGGCTGGATGGGGCTGTGCTCGCGTTGATGGTGGTCGAGCCTGGTTAGCAGCTCGTCGAGGTCGGTGGTGGTGAATTTCCATTTGAATGGCTGTGCGTACTGGTTGTAGCTGGCCTCGAAGGCGTTCAGGCGGTCGATGATGGCGTCAAGGTCGGTGAAATCATTGGGCGAGAGCGCTTTTCGCTGAACGATAGAGAAGTAGATCTCGATCTGATTGAGCCAGGACGCATGCACCGGAGTGCGCACCAGGATCGCGTTGGGGAACTGGGCGGTGAGCCGGTCGATCGCGGCTTGGCCACGATGAGAGGAGCCGTTGTCGACGATCCAGAACACCCGCTTGGCCGAAGCGTAAGGTTCGGTGGTCATCACCTGGGCGACGAGCCGGGCAAACGGCTCGATGCCGGTGGTGTCTTCGCAGCGGCCGAACACCTGCGCGCGGTGCACGTCGTAGGCGGCCAGGTAAGCCAGCGCGCCGCCACGGTCGTAGTCGTGGTTGACCCGCATCGTCCGCGCCACCCCGGGCGGGAGCGTGGGATGGCAGCGGCAGCGGGCCTGCACGGACGTCTTCTCGTCGGCAGAAATCACGTAATCACCCGGGCCCAGCGGCTTTCCCTGCCATGTGCGGTCGTAGAGGTCGAGCACCCGCTGCGCCTTGGCGGCAAAGTCGGGATCGGTGATGAAGATCCACGACCGGTACTGCCAGGGTTTGAGCGCGTCCTCGGACAACCAGCGGCGCACCGTGGCCGGCGAGATCGACTCGCAAAACCCGGCGGCGACGGCGTAGCGGGCCAGTTCCGGGCACGACCACCGCGACAGCGCCAGCCCGGCATCCGCAGGTGGCGCACACGCCGCCGCTTTGACCTGGGCGACCTGCACCGGGCTGAATTCCGGTGGCCGCCCGGACCGTTTTGCATCCGACAGCGACGCGACACCCGGCGCCGCACACCAGCGGTTCCGCCACTTGCGCACGGTGTCCTCGCACACCCGCAGCGACGCCGCGATCACCGCGTTCGGGATTCCCTCGCCCGCGGCGAGCACGATCTTGGCCCGCGTGACCAGGCGTTGCTCGGTGCGCCAGGCCCGCACCAGGCGGCGCAGTTCGCGCCGCGCCGACCCGGTCAACGTGATCCGGTCGGCGGGCGGCATGGGCGGGCTACTCCACGAGGCAATGATCGCGAATTGATAACACTGGACACTTCAGGCTCACCCATCACTTATGGTTTGTTGCCCAGCGACACGCCGTCGGGCACGATCACTGACCATGGCCGCGCCCCCCGCATCGACGAAAACCTCCCTGCAACAACGCCTGTCCGCCCATGCTCGGCAACGATGGCCCCAGCTCAACGGTGTCGAGGTGCGTTTCCGTGGCACGTTCGCCTACGTCACCGCCCGCCTGCCCGACGCTGACTCCATGCCCCTGATGCGGCTGCGTTACGGCGGATCAGCCTCCCGCTGGGGCTTCGCGATCTACCTGGCCAGCAAGAACGGCTACCAAGACTCGGTACTACCCACCGGCCACACAGCAGGCTCACCCGAAGACGCCCTCGACACCGCCTGCGGCCTCTACCTCGGCAACCCAACCGCCTGGACGTGACCCCCGACGAACTTACGGGCGCGACCACTAAGTGCAAGGAGCAATGCCGCGCCGAATCCCGGGCACTGCCGGTCCCGCAACAACGTGGCGATTTCGGTCGCGCTCCGCGGTGGGACGTGGCGATCCGTCGCGTCGGGCAGGCTGATCACTTCGACGAGCGGCTGCCACCCATCGACCAGTGCGTCAGGGAAGGCCCGGTTCGTCTGGGCCAGCAATCTCCCGACGTACGAGTCGACCACGTCAGGCGCTACGCCTCGTTCGGCGGTGAGTCGGCGGACAGTCCGCTCCAACTCGCCAAGAACTTCCGAACTCCACAACGGTCGGTAGACCGACTGTTCGGCGACCTCAAGAAGGACATCTCGCGACAGGCTTGGAACGAGGACGCACGTGTCGAGGTACGCCGAAAACATTCTTAGCCGGTCTTGCCCCGCGCGGCCCGCAACGCAGCCGACACCGCTGCGGGATCGGCGTCGTACAGGTCAAGGCGTTCAGCA
>NZ_JBYCKY010000178.1:0-5482 GCF_057473605.1 Mycobacterium sp. TH-M82
CGGCGTACACCCAGACCAGCGCCCCGAAGCCGAAGGTGTAGCCGACCGTGAACAGCAGCACACCGCCGAACCTGAACAGCGCGAGCGCGTCGCCGAAGGCCGGGCCGGCGGCGAATACACCGACCAGGATCATGTCGGCTGCGATCATCGTGGCTATGCCGCACAACAGGATCGGGCGCCGGCCGATCCGGTCGATCAGCACCAGCGGGACCAACATCGCCGCCAGCGCCGCGACCTGGACCAGCGCGGGCAGGATGAGCAGCGCGAAGTCGCCGGTGAAGCCCATTGTCTCGAACAGCCGGGGGCTGTAGTAGACGATCGCGTTGATCCCGGTGATCTGGATGAAGAAGCCGAGCGTGACGACGAACGCCGTGGCCCGCCGGTACGGCGGCCGCAACATCTCGCGCAGCACGCCCTGCCCGCCCGAGTTCGCTGCTTTCTCCTCGGCCAGTGTGCGGCTGATTTCGGCCAGCTCCCAGTCGGCGTCTATCTCGGGCTCCACCCGCCGCAGCGTCCGGTGTGCCTCGTCGGCCCGGCCTTTGAGCAGATACCAGCGCGCGGTATCGGGTATCCGAAGCAGCAGCAAGGCCACCAGCACCGCGGGTACCGCCGCCAGGCCCAGCATCGCCCGCCAACTCTGCGTGTCCGCCAGCAGGTAGGCGATCACATACCCGGCGATGATCCCGATCACGGTCGCCAGCCCGTAGGCGACCAACAGCGAACCGCGCACCGCCGCCGGCGCGGACTCGGCGACGAACACCGGAACCACCACCACCGAAACGCCGATGGCCACCCCCAGCAGCAGCCGTGCCGCCACCAGCATGGCCAGCGACACCGACGCCGCGCCCAGCAGCGCGAACACCGCATAGGCGACGGCCACTGCCAGCACGGACTTCTTGCGTCCGATGGCATTGGCCAGCCAGCCGCCACCGGCGGCCCCGGCGACCTCGCCGATCACCGTCGCCGTCGCCACCATCTCCTGTCCGACCGAGGAAAGCCCGAATTCGTCCTCGATGAACAGCAGCGCGCCGGCGATGTTGGACAGGTCGTAGCCGTAGATCAGCCCGACGCTGGCCGCGGTGATCCCCACCGGAAACGCCAGCGGTGACGAGCGTCGCAACTCACCCAGCCGGCCCATCCTGTTCACGGTAGGGGATGGCATGGGATGGGATGGGATGCCATGGGATGGCACAGCGCTAAAACTGCGGCCTGCGGTTCATCGTGCGCGCGACCTTGATCAAGCCGAACACGATGAGGGTTCCGATGACGGCTACGCCGACCCGCACCGGCAGCGCGTTGGCGGCCGGTGCCACAGCGGCGGCCTGGGCGGTCTGCTCAACGCCGACCGGTGGCGACACCAGCGCGGGGTCCGGCTCGATCAGGTTCCCGACCCGGGTGCCCGGTGCGGTGGCGAACCCGTAGTCCAGCAGGTGTGCCGCCTGCTGCCAGGGCGCGATCGGCACCCGGGTGCCGTGCAGCAGCACCGCCACCAGCCGGCGGCCGTCCCGCTCGGCCGCGCCGACGAAGGTCTGCCCGGCGTCGTCGGTGTAGCCGGTCTTGCCGCCGAGTGCGCCCGGATAGTTGTAGAGCAACTGGTTGTCGTTCTCCAGTTGATAGCCGGGGCTGTCGCCGTGCCCCGGGAAGTCGAACGCCCGGGTCGCGACGACCTCGGCGAAGGTCGGGTTTGCCCACGCGTAGCGGTAGAACAGGCCGATGTCGTAGGCCGACGTGCTCATGCCCGGGCCGTCCAGCCCGGAGGGTGTGGCGATCCGGGTGTCCCGGCCGCCGAGCCGGGCAGCCAGCGTATTGAGCTTGTCCAGGGTCGCCGGCACGCCGCCCAGTTGGGTGGCCAGCGCGTGGGCGGCGTCGTTGCCGGAGTCCATCAACAGCCCGTGCAACAGCTGGTTGACGGTGTAGGTGCCGCCGGGGGCGACGCCGACCTTGGTGCCCTCGACGGCCATGTCCTCGGGGGTGCCGGCGACCGGCTGGTTCAGGTCGAGCTCGTTGATCGCCGCCATCGCGGTCAGCACCTTGATGACGCTGGCCGGGCGGTGCCGGCCGTGCGGGTCCCGGCCGGCGATCACCGCGCCGCTGTCGAGGTCGGCCACCAGCCAGGCCTCGGCCGAGATGTCGTCGGGCACCGGCGGGGTGCCCGGCGCGACGACGACGCCGCAGCCGCCCAGCGCCTGACCGCCGACCGGGGTCGCGGGCACCGGCAGCGGTGCGGGCGGATCACCGGCCTCGGGCACCTCGGAGGTGTCGACCGCGGGCGGGGTGGACGTCTGGTACGGGCAGGTATCGGCGGTATCGACGGCGGGGGCCGGCTCGGCGGCCGCTGTGGGCACTGTGGGCACTGTGGGCACTGCGAGCAGGAAGACCCCAGCCGCCAGGCGCGCCGCCGAACGTAACCAAGCCATCGGTTATGCAGGGTAAGCGATCAGCGGCACGATTCCGAGCAGCCGCGCTGTGACCGCACGGGTGGAAGTTGCAGACGTTACCGTGGGCTAGATCAGGGCTAGATCTGCGCCCAGGCGTCGGCCAGCGTGCCGCGCAGGACGGATTCGATGGTGTCGAACTCGGGTTGACCGCTGATCAGCGGCGGCGCCAGCACCACCGCCGGATCGCCCCGCTCGTCGATCCGGCAATACAAGCCGGCCTCGTACAGCGTCGAGGACACCCGCGGGAGCAGCCGCTCGCGTTCGGCGGCGGTGAACGTTTCCCGGGTGGCCTTGTCCTTGACCAGTTCGACGGCGTAGAAGTAACCGTCGCCGCGGACGTCACCGACGATGGGCAGGTCGTAGAGCTTTTCCAGGGTCGACCGGAAAGCCGCGGCGTGGTGTTTGACGCGTTCGTTGAGGCCTTCGCGATCGAAGATGTCGAGGTTGGCCAGCGCGACCGCGGCCGACACCGGATGCCCGCCGAAGGTGTAGCCGTGCGGGAACGTCGTCTTCCCGTCGTTGAACGGCTCGAACAGCCGGTCGCTGGCGATCATCGCGCCGATCGGGGAGTACCCCGAGGTCATCCCCTTGGCGCAGGTGATGATGTCCGGCACGTAGTCGAAGTCGTCACAGGCGAACATCGAGCCGATCCGGCCGAACGCGCAGATCACTTCGTCGGAGACCAGCAGCACATCGTAGGCGTCGCAGATCTGGCGGACCCGGTCGAAGTAGCCGGGCGGTGGCGGGATGGCGCCGCCGGCGTTCTGCACCGGCTCGGTGAACACCGCGGCGACGGTGTCTGGCCCTTCGAACTCGATCGCCTCGGCGATCCGGTCGGCCGCCCAGCGCCCGAACGCCTTGGCGTCGGTGTGAATCGGTTCCCGGGCACGGTAGAAATTGGTGTTGGGCACCCGGAAACCGCCCGGGGTCAGCGGCTGGAACGGCGCCTGGTAGGTAGGCAGGCCGGTGATGGCCAGCGCGCCCTGCGACGCTCCGTGGTAGGCCGTCGCGCGGGAGATCACCTTGTGCTTACCGGGTTTGCCGGTGATCTTGAAGTACTGCTTGGCCAGCTTCCACGCGGTCTCGACGGCTTCGCCGCCGCCGGTGGTGAAGAACACCCGGTTCAGATCGCCCGGCGCGTACTGCGCCAGCCGCTCGGCGAGCTCGATCGCGGCCGGGGTGGCATACGACCACAGCGGAAAGTACGCCAGCGTGCGGGCCTGCTTCGCGGCCGTCTCGGCGAGTTCGTCGCGGCCGTGCCCGACCTGCACCGTGAACAGACCGGACAGCCCGTCGAGATAGCTCTTGCCGCGGTCGTCGAAGATCCTGACGCCGTCGCCGCGGACGATGATCGGCGGGGTGATGCTCGGGCCGTGTCGGGCGAAGTGGCCCCACAGGTGGCGATCCGCCTTGGCCGACTGATTAGTGGTCATCGTGTGCCATTCCTACACTCAGATCATGACCTCGGCACGGCAGGTCACCGAATTCGAGGCGTTGCGGCCGCATCTGCTGGCCGTCGCCTATCGGCTCACTGGGACGTTCGCCGGCGCCGAGGACATCGTGCAGGACGCCTGGCTGCGCTGGGACGCCGCCAACCATGACGAGATCACCGATCTGCGGGCGTGGTTGACGACGGTGGTGAGCCGGCTCGGCCTGGACCGGCTGCGTTCGGCGGCACGTCGCCGGGAAACCTATGTGGGCCAATGGCTGCCGGAGCCGGTGGTGGCCGGCTTCGATGGCGCCGACCCGCTGTCGACGGTGGTGGCCGGCGAGGACGCCCGGTTCGTGGCGATGGTGGTGCTGGAGCGGCTCAGCCCCGATCAGCGGGTCGCGTTCGTGTTGCACGACGGGTTCGCGGTGCCGTTCGCCGAGGTGGCTGAGGTCCTGGGTACCAGTGCAGCCGCTGCTCGCAAGTTGGCATCCCGGGCCCGGCGGGCCGTGGCGGCCGATCCGCCGCCGGAACCGGATCCGGCCCACGCCGAGGTCGTCGGCAAGCTGATGGCGGCCATGGCCGCCGGGGACATGGCCGGGGTCGTGGCGCTGCTGCATCCCGGCGTGACGTTCACCGGCGACGCGGACGGCAAGGCGCCAACGGCGGCGCGGGTCATCCCCGGCCCGGACAAGGTCGCCCGCTTCCTGTTCGGGCTCGCACGGCGCTACGGGCCGGCCATGGTCACCTCGAGTCAACGTGCGCTGATCAACGGCGAACTGGGCGCCTACACGCCGGGAGCTCCGGGCGGCGACGGCTATCAGCCCATGCTGCCGCGCGTCACCGCGCTGACGGTACGCGACGGAAAGGTCTGCGCGGTCTGGGACATCGCCAACCCGGACAAGTTCACCGGCTCTCCGCTGAGGGCTCGTCCGCCCACGGCACCCGGCAGGCGTCACTGGAGCTGAAGCCCTGCTCGGTGATGCCCAGTGCGGAATACATCCGGGCCCGCATGTTCTCCAACCCGACCTGGTAGGTCAGCTCGATCACTCCGGCGTCACCGAAGCGGGCCCGCAGGTCGGCGACCTGCTCGTCGGTGACGGTGTGCGGGTCGGTGGTCATCGCGTCGGCGTAGGCGATGGCCGCACGCTCGTCGTCGGTGAACGCCGGCGAGGTGGCGTAATTGTCGATTTCTTTGAGCCGCTGCATGTCCATGCCCTCGAGGCGAGCCAGCATGGACCCGAAGTCCACACACCACGAGCAGCCGACGGTGCGGGCGGTCCAAAACACCGCCAGGTCGCGCACGCCGGCCGGAAGCTTGCGCGACGCGTTCTGCAGCAGAGCTTCGTGCACCGCGTTGGCGACGAGCAGCCGCGGATGATGCGCCGCCACGGTGAACGGCTCGGGAACCTCCCCGAAGCGGCGCTTGGTATAGCGGTACATGGCGCGCACCAGCCGGTTGGCGCGCTTGGGTGGCAGCGGTTCGATGCGGGTTTTCGGTGTCATACCCGTGAGACGAGACGGCGTGCCAGAACGTGACAGCCTCTGACCCCGGGGCGCGAGCATGCGCAAAGTCGCACTCACACGGCGGATTTTGTGCGACTTTGCGCATGCT
>NZ_JBYCKY010000179.1:0-1185 GCF_057473605.1 Mycobacterium sp. TH-M82
ATCTCCTCGTCATTGCCGCCCATTTCGATTCGTCGAGTACACCAGTTGCGAGCGCCGGCGAAATCGCCCATCTGGAAATAGGCCTCGGCGAGGAACAGGACCGACCGTGCATCCTCGGGATTGCGTTGGACCTCGGCTAGCAACCGGTCACGTTCCTGCTCTGACTTCTGCCTGACCAGATGCATCCGTTCAGTGGGGTGCTGCTCGTGGAATTCAGGGAATTGAGTTGCTTCTGACTTTGCGATAGAGGTTCGCGTTTGATCAGTCGACATCGTCGGGATCCTGGATAGGTTCGGTGTGCCTTTGCTGGCGGTACCAGGCAAGTCGGCCTTTGCGAGCGGATTCGAGCCCGGCTTGGCGTGCTTTGCGGATGGCCTCGCCTCGTCCCTCGTGTTCGTCGTTGGGCGTGACATATCCTATCCGGTGCCGGCATGCAGCCGGACCGCATTCCAGAATTCGCGAGTGGAGGCGAGTTCGGCGCGCAGGGTGGCCGGGTTCTCGATCGCGAGCAGGTGCGGGAACTCGGCCTTGAGGTGGCCGTTGAAGCTTTCGATCCAGGCTTGATCGGTCGAGGTGCCAGGGCGTCCGAAGTGCTGGGCGATCGCACACATGGCCATGAACTCCCGGGCGGAGCCCGACGTCATCTGCGGGCCATTATCGGACACCGCGAGCAGGATCGGGCGGGCCTCGTCGTCGGCACCGATGTCGACGAGGCCGTCGGCGCGCCGCTCGACAGCCTCCAGGAGCCCTTCGGCCTCGAGCCCGTCGGTGAACCCGACCTCGACCTGGGTGGAGGTTTCCTCGGCGGAGACGACCTCGGTGATCCACTTTCGCGAGATCAAATCCTGGATGATCAGCACCGCCATCCCCGTCCTGGTGAAGTGCGTGGTGTCGTAGATCCAGATCGAGTTGGGCTTGTAGTCCACCCAGTCCGGAAACGGTTTGCGTTTCCAGCGACCCGGCTTGGGCAGTGGCCGGAAATGCTTGTCCGCCAGGTAAAGAACCCGACGCACACTTGACGGCGACACCACACCCGACCCAGGTAGGAGCCGCGGTGGGCCAGCTTGCAATGGCTGCGGTCGATCTCGCCCACTCATCGAACAGAGCCAAAATCTCGGCGGCTTCGGCGTCGAGCAGCCCGTGCGCGGGCCATCCGCGATGTCGGGAAACGTGTGAAGGTATAGC
>NZ_JBYCKY010000180.1:0-20092 GCF_057473605.1 Mycobacterium sp. TH-M82
TGACGTAGCCGTAGCCCTGTTCGGCCAGGAACCGCTGCCGGTGCGCGGCGTACTCGGTGTCCTGGCTGTCGCGGGCCACCACCGAGTAGAAGGTCGCACCACCGCCGCCGGCCTTGGGCCGCAGCAGTCGGCCCAGCCGCTGCGCCTCCTCCTGCCGCGACCCGAACGTTCCTGAAACCTGCACCGCTACCGCTGCTTCCGGCAGATCGATGGAGAAGTTGGCTACCTTGGACACCACCAGGGTGGGCACCTCGCCACGGCGGAACGCGTCGAAGAGAGCCTCACGTTCGGCGGTCTTGGTCGAGCCCTGGATCACCGGGGCTCCCAACTGCTCGCCCAGTTCGTCGAGCTGGTCCAGGTAGGCGCCGATCACCAGTGTCTGTTCGCCGGGATGTCGGCTCAGGATCGACTTGACCACGGCGATCTTCGAATGCACCGTCGAGCACAATCGGTAGCGTTCGTCGGGTTCCGCCGTGGCGTAGGTCATCCGCTCACTGTCGGTCATGGTGACGCGCACCTCTACGCACTCCGCCGGCGCGATCCAGCCCTGGGCCTCCATGTCCTTCCACGGAGCGTCGTAACGCTTCGGCCCGATCAGCGAGAACACGTCACCTTCGCGGCCGTCCTCGCGTATCAGCGTTGCGGTCAGGCCCAGCCGCCGCCGGGACTGCAGGTCGGCGGTCATCCGGAACACCGGCGCCGGCAGCAGATGGACTTCGTCGTAGATGATCAGCCCCCAGTCATGGCTGTCGAACAGTTCCAGGTGGCGATATTCGCCCTTGGTACGGCGCGTGATCACCTGGTAGGTGGCGATGGTGACCGGGCGGATCTCCTTGCGCTCACCGGAGTACTCGCCGATCTCGTCGTCGGTCAGCGACGTCCGTGCGATCAACTCGCGCTTCCATTGCCGGCCGGCGACGGTGTTGGTGACCAGGATCACGGTCGTCGCACCGGCTTTCGCCATTGCTGCCGCGCCAATCAGCGTCTTGCCCGCGCCGCAGGGCAGCACCACCACCCCGGAGCCGCCGGACCAGAACGAGTCGGCCGCCATCTGCTGATAGTCACGAAGTTGCCAGCCGTCCTGGCGCAGGCTGATCGGATGCGCCTCGCCGTCGACGTAGCCGGCCAGATCCTCGGCCGGCCAACCGATCTTGAGCAGCACCTGCTTGACCCGGCCCCGCTCGCTGGGGTGCACCACTACGGTGTCGTCGTCGAGGCGGGCGCCCAGCATCGGTGCGATCTTCTTGTTGCGCAACACCTCCGCCAGTACCGCGCGATCCAGACTGACCAGAGTCAGACCGTGCGCCGGATTCTTCACCAACTGCAACCGCCCGTAGCGGGCCATAATGTCGACGATGTCGACCAGCAGCGGTTGCGGTACTGCGTAACGCGAGTTGCTGACCAGCGCGTCCACCACCTGCTCGGCGTCGTGGCCGGCGGCCCGGGCGTTCCACAATGCCAGCGGAGTGATCCGGTAGGTGTGGACGTGCTCGGGCGCGCGTTCCAGCTCCGCGAACGGGGCGATCGCGGCGCGCGCCGCGCCGGCCCGCTCGTGGTCGACCTCGAGCAGCACCGTCTTGTCGGACTGCACGATGAGCGGGCCGTCGGTCATCGCCCCATTATTCAGTTCGGCACCACCGACGTGATGCGGTGGATGGCGAACTCGCGCATCTGCCCGGAGGTGGAATCGAAGGCCACCAGCTGGCCGCCACGGACGAGGACGGGGGCGACTTCCCGCTGGGTGGCCAGCCCGGCCGCGTCGACGTAACGGATCAGTACGGCGGCGCGCTCGGCTGCCGCCCGTTTCAGCAGGGGCATGGCGATGGCCGGTTCGAGACGAACATTGTGCAAGGGTGCCGGCGTCGCTGTGCGCAACAGCCTGACCAGCGCCGTCAGGCTTTCACTGCTCGGCCCGGTCACCGGAGGGTACGTGCGACGGCGCGGCGGGGTCCGAACCCGGGCACCGCGGTGCCGGATGTCCACGATGGTGCCGGTGGAATCCTCCGCGGCCGGCGCGAAGCCGGCGTCCCGTAGCGCCGCGAGCACATCGGCTACAGCCGCCTGCGACACGGCCACCGTGGGCGCCAGCACCCGCAGCCCCAGCTCTTCGGCAGCCGGAAGGGTTACCGCCTGGGCCAGCATGGTGGGATCATCGCACCGCACGAACGAGGCTGCCATTCCGACACGCAGCCGTCCATGCCGACGCGCTACGTCATCGATCAGATAGGCGAGTCCTTGCGGCACTGGGGTTTTGGAGTGCTTTTCGAAGAACGAGCGCAGCGCCTCCCGGGTTCGCCCCACGTCTAGTGCGTGGCGGATGGTCTGTTCGCTGACTCGATACACCATCGCGGCGCCGGCCGATTCGAGGGCGGCTACGGTGGCCAACTCCTCGGCGAGCTCTCGCTCCAGCGGGCCGGGAGCCACCACGGTCAGGTCGGCCTGTACCAGGAAGTGGTCGATCGGCTCGGGCAGTGCCCGGCTCATCGCGGCGATGGCAGCCTCGGCGCTGCCGCTCAGCAGCGCACGGCCCGGCGAGCTGATCGCGCCGCGGCCCACCAGGCCCAGCGCCTGCGCCTCGGCCAACAGGTTTGCTACCGATCCGGGTTGGAGTCGCGTCGCCCACCGCGGCCGGAGCCAAACCAGCGCCTGCGACGCAGTGATCTCGTCGACACCGCTGCCGCCGGGCAGGCCGGCGAGGAGGCCCAGCAGCAGCCGGCGATCCATTGGCGCCGCCGTGGAAAACAATGACGACGACAGCGCCGCACAGGCTTTCCCATCCGGCCCGCGGCTACCGATCAGCCCGGGCCGGGCGGTCAGGTCCAGCCAGGCGCTGGCCAGCAGCTGCCAGCGCTCGGCGGCGGCCGTCCCGGCGAACTGATCGGCCGCCACCGTCGGCGCCCAGCACAGCCGGTCTGAGGCGCCCAACGGCTCCGGCTCGGGTTTGCCGGCCGCGATTAACCCGGCCGCAGCAGCGACCTCCAGCAGCAGACCCAACCGGTGCTCGTCGACACCGGTCACCTTGACCAGGCGCTTGACCTCGCGTACTCCCAGTCCGCCGCTGCGCAGTTCGGGTATCGGGGCAGCGCCCAAGACGTCGAGCACCGCGCCGAGCTCGCGCAGCAGGTCGATGACCGCCCCGCCGGCGGCGGCATCGACGTCGGCGGGAGCCACTCGCGACACCGTCGGATCGGGTGCCGTCAACCGCACCGGACCCGGCTGCTCGTCGCGCAACGCCTGACCGACGTCGCGGGGCAGGACCACCGTCTCGTCGTCGACCTGCCGCAGCAGTCCCGCTGCCAGCAGCCGCGGCACCGGGCGGTCCGGCGGCGCACCGGGTGCGGCGTCGCGGGTACGCCCGATCGGCGAGCCCGTCACCAGCCTGTCCAGCACGTCGCGCTGTGGTTCATCGAGCTCGGCGATCACCGCGTCGATCTGCTCCCGGGTGCGGGAGATGTCCTCCAAGCTCACCTGGCCGGGATGCCAGGGCAGTCCCGCGCCTGCCTCGGCGACCACCCGAATACTACGGTCGCCCCAACACAACCCGCGGTCGGCGAGATCATCGAGGGCGGCGTTCACCTCCGCTTCGCGTGCCCGCTCGCCGATCAGGGTGAGCAACTTGGCGACCGGCACCCCAGTGGTGTCGGCGTGCAGCACCAGTAACGCGTCGAGCAGCGCCAGCCGCAGAAAGTCCAGCTCGTCGGTGGCCGCCCGGACCGACTGCCGGGCCTGAGCCCGCGCGGCCAGGGCCGAGATGCTGCCCGGCGGTGGCTGCGCGAGGTCCGGCCGCAGCTCCAGCAGCTGGATCAACCGCTCGTCCGGCAGGTCGGCCAGCCAGGACGCCAGCGAAACACCCTGGTTGTGTTCGGTCATCGCCGACCAGCGTAGGTCAGCCGGCACCGGCCGGGGCCGGGCAGACAAGTCGAGGAGTTACCGACGCCGATCCAGACCTGTCAGAATGGGAGCCGTGGCTGACATCGCTAAGAACGCTGACAACCCGGTGCCCAAGACGCGGAGAACCCCGTATGTCGACAGGGGCTGGCCGGCGACCGATCACGGCGATCCCGCGGTGAGCGAACTGCGAACCGATCGGACCGGTGCACTGTCCCCGTTCGGGGACGTGGAATTCCCGCTGCCCGCCGACGACTTGCCCTACCTGCACCCCGTCACTGTGGTCAACCAGTAGGGCGACGATTGCCATGTCGGGTGATGCGGGTGCATGGGCGCCGGGAACATCGGGGCCGGGCGGGGGGCCGCTCTCGCACGTCGACGAACGCGGGGCGGCACACATGGTGGACGTCACCGCCAAGGGGGTCACCCGGCGTACGGCCGTCGCCGCGGGTGCGCTGCGAACCTCCGCGAAGGTGGTGGAGCTGATCTCGGCCGGGGGTCTGCCCAAGGGCGACGCGCTGGCCACCGCGCGGGTGGCGGGCATCCTGGCCGCCAAACGCACCAGCGACCTGATCCCGCTCTGCCACCAGCTTGCGCTGACGGGCGTCGACGTCGGCTTCACTGTCGGCGAGGCGGATATCGACATCACCGCCACCGTGCACAGCACTGATCGCACCGGAGTGGAGATGGAGGCGCTGACCGCGGTCAGTGTGGCCGCCCTGACCCTCTACGACATGATCAAAGCGGTGGACCGCTCCGCCACCATCGACGGCATCCGGGTGCTGCGCAAGGACGGTGGCCGCAGCGGGCGATGGGAGCGGTGATGACGGACC
This sequence comes from Mycobacterium sp. TH-M82, assembly GCF_057473605.1. NCBI lineage: Bacteria > Bacillati > Actinomycetota > Actinomycetes > Mycobacteriales > Mycobacteriaceae > Mycobacterium > Mycobacterium sp. TH-M82. Next base: position 4,722 of record NZ_JBYCKY010000180.1, read on the forward strand.
GGTCCGCACGAATCGTCATCGCATCCACCCGCGCATCCGCCGGTACCTACACCGACCGCACCGGTCCGATCATTTCCGCATGGCTCTCACAGCGTGGGTTCGCACCGGGGCAACCCGAGGTGGTTCCCGACGGCGAGCCGGTCGGCAGGGCCCTGCGCGAAGCCATCGGCGCGGGGGTGGACTTGATCATCACCTCCGGCGGAACCGGCATCTCGCCCACCGACGACACCCCGTCCCAGACGACGGCGGTGCTGGACTATGAGATCCCCGGCCTGGCCGACGCCATCCGCCGGTCGGGCCTGCCGAAGGTGCCGACCTCTCTGCTGTCCCGCGGGGTGTGTGGGGTGGCCGGTAAGACCCTGATCGTCAACCTTCCGGGCTCGCCGGGCGGAGTCCGCGACGGCCTGGCAGTGCTGGTCGGTGTGCTGGACCATGCGCTCGATCAGCTCGCCGGGAAGGACCACCCGCAATGACGCGCGCCAGCGACGATGCAGTGGGGGTATCTCCCGCTTGCGGGGGACGCAGCGATGCGCAGGAGTGGCGCCGATGACGGCGTTGGTGCTGCGGGCCGCTGTCACCGGGCAGCCGATCCTGCTGTCCGAGCACGAGAACCTGGTGGGGCATCAGGCCGCTGGCGCGATTGTCGGGTTCGTCGGCATGATCCGCGACCACGACCAGGGACGCCAGGTGGTCCGGCTGGAGTATTCGGCGCACCCGTCGGCCGAACAGGTCATGGCCGACGTGCTGGCCGAGGTTGCCCAGCACGCCGACGGCGTGCGCGCGCTGGCGGCCAGCCACCGGATCGGCACACTGCAGATCGGCGAGACGGCGCTGGTGGCCGCGGTCGCGGCGGATCACCGGCAGGCGGCATTCAAGACCTGCGCGCACCTGGTCGACACGATCAAGGTGCGTCTGCCGGTGTGGAAGCACCAATTCTTCGCCGACGACACCGATGAATGGGTGGGGTCGGCCTGAGTCAGGCCGCTCAGGCTCGCTGTTCCTGCGGCTGGGGGGCGAAAGCGTCGAGCGCGTCATTGCCGCCGACGTTCTCCGCCTCGATGGCCTGCCACAGCTGCTGGTGGTAGCCGGGCTCCGGCTCCGCGGGGGCGGAGCCGGCCTCTTCGCCCACCCAGGCGGTCTCGACGACCACCGGGTTGTTCGGCGCCGGCGCAGGCTCATCCTGAGGCGCAGGGACCGGTATTTCTTCGGCTGAGGGGGCCGGTGCCTCGGGTGCCGGCGGCAGCTCTTCGGCCGGGGGGGCCGGTGCCTCGGGTGCCGGCGGCAGCTCTTCGGCTGGGGGGGCCGGTGCCTCGGGTGCCGGCATCGGATTGCCCAGCGCCACCGTTTCGCCATTCAGCTCGGGGTTGTCCAGCGGCGCGTCGACTTCGGCTGGTGGCGGCGGCAGGAACTGCTTCAGCCACTGCTGAAACGGGTCGGGTGCCTGCTCTTCGGCCGCCGCCGGAGTTGCGGGCACCTCACGCGGCGTTGCGCCGGACAGGCCGCGGCCGCAGACCGGCCAGGCGCCGCGTCCCTGGGTGGCGAGCACATGCTCGGCGATGGCGATCTGCTGGTCCCGGCTGGCCTGGTGTGCCGACGGGGCGTATTTACCGCCACCATGGGCTCGCCAGGTGCCTGGAGCGAACTGCAGCCCACCCTGATAGCCGTTGCCGGTGTTGATGGCCCAGTTGCCGCCGGACTCGCATCCGGCCACCCGGTCCCATTCATTGTCGGTGGCCGCGGCCGCGTGCCCGGCAAAAGCGAGGCCGCCGCCGCCGATCACGGCCCCGGTGACGGCCATTTTGGCGATGCTGACAGTTGACTGTGTGGGCTTACGATGCCGTCCACTCATACGCTGATGACGTCCTCTCTGTGCGCGCCCGCGAGGTCAGCTGTCGGGTTCGGGCTGGACCTGACCGGAGAGGCTGCCCGGCCTGGTTGCCAGTCTGGATCGTTTTCCGGCAACGTCGGCTTCACCCCAAGGGGCCGCCTAGGGCCCCGGGTCCGTTTCGGTGGACCCGATGGGTCCCCCGCCTCCATCCCTGGTGTTGATCGGTTTCCCTGCCCGTCGGACGGAGTACGGCGCTACGGGCCGGGAAAGGCGCACCGATTCGGAGAAAGGCTTCGGCGCACCCGGGGATGTACGGTAACGGGTCGCCGCCGTCTCGTCACCATCTTGCGAGTTCGGCGTTTTCATCACCGCGCGTTAGCGAAACACCAGGATGCCGAACTATCTGCGCTGTTCACAGCGTTCTCAACCGAGCTGTTGCGAACCCGTGATCAATTCGTTATGTGAGGTAAATCACGTCATCCGCCGGCGAACGGCGGCAGCACGTCGATCGTGTCGCCGGCGCGCAGCGCGGTGGCATGGTCGCGGACGGCGATCCCGTCACGGAGATAACAGCATCGGCCGAGCACCGTCGCCAACCGTGCGCCCCGCTCGGCGAGATTGTCGACCAATTCGGCCACCGTGGTTCCCGTTCGCAGGGTGAGCGCTTCCGATTCGGTGCCGGCGGCCGCCCGCGCTGCCGCGAAGTAGCGGACGGTGACCGCAATCCCGGGTTGGTCGTCGGGCGTCCGGGCCACCGGTCAGCCGCCAATGGCGCTCATCGGCCGGTCTGGCTGGATGAACTTCGGGTCGTTGATGCCGTGGCCGGCCTTCTTGGCCCACATCCCGACGCGCCACGCCTGTTCGATGGCGTCGTCATCGGCGCCGCCGCGCAGCAGAGCGAGCAGATCGGTCTCGTCGTTGGCGAACAGGCAGTTGCGCATCTGACCGTCAGCGGTGAGCCGGGTGCGGTCGCAGGTTCCGCAGAACGGCCGGGTCACCGAGGCGATGATCCCGACCTTCCCGGCGGGCATGCCGGGGCCCTCATCCGCCAGCCACAGCTGGGCCGGAGCCGATCCACGCGGTGCCGGGTCGGGCTGCAGCCGGAAATGTGGCCGCAGTGCGGCCAGCACCTCGTCGGCGCTGAGCCCCGCACCGCGACGCCACTTGTGCTCGGCGTCGAGTGGCATCACCTCGATGACCCGCAGCTGATAGCCGTGCCGCAGACAGAATCGCAGCAGGTTCACCACGTCCTCGCCGTTGATGCTCGGGTCGAGCACGGCATTGACCTTCACCGGGTCCATGCCGGCTTTCTTGACCGCGTCCAGCCCGTCGAGCACGTCGGGGAGCCGGTCGCGGCGGGTGACGCGGGCGAAGTGTTCGCGGTCAACGGTGTCCAGCGACACGTTGATCCGGTTCAGGCCGGCACCGACCAGGGCGTCTGCTCGACGTGCCAGACCCAGGCCGTTGGTGGTGAGCGCGATATCCGGCCGGGGCTTCAGGTTTGCGGCAGCCGCGATCACGTCCTCGAGATGTCTCGCCAACAGCGGCTCGCCGCCGGTGAAGCGGATCTCGGTGACCCCCAGCCGGGTCACGGCCAAATTCATCAGGCGGACCAGTTCGTCGTGCTGCAGCAGATGCTCGCTGGGTAGCCAGTCCAGGCCTTCGGCCGGCATGCAGTAGGTGCAGCGCAGATTGCACCGATCGGTCAGCGATATGCGCAGGTCGGTGTGCACTCGCCCGAAGGTGTCCACCAGCGGGCCGGAGGTTGGCATGTCGCCGGCTATGGCTAGTTGAACAGCGCGGTCGAACTCTTCTCTCATGGCTGCTTCTTCGGCGTGTTCCCAGGCATTTTCGCTGTCGTCTTCGATGCTGCTCTCCTGCTGCGGTGTTGTCGGTATGGTGCGTGGGTTCAATGCCATCAGGTCAACCGATCCGGTCGGCCGGGTGCATCGGCTGGAGTGTCCGAGGGCAGCCAGAAGCCGCCGAAGATCGACCGGATCGCGTTCAGAATTAAATGCATATCTCCTCCAGCGGTGCCACCAGCTTACTCATTCCGCCGGGTGAGCTCCCAGCGTTGGCACCCGCGTAGAATCAACGTCCATCGCGCCCTGCGTAGGCGGGGCGCTTCATTATTGTGTCGTCCGTACGAGCCATCAGACAAGCAGGTGAGGCCAGTGCCGACCGGCAAGGTGAAGTGGTACGACGCCGTCAAGGGTTTCGGCTTCCTGTCCCAGGAGGACGGCGAGGACGTCTACGTCCGTGCTTCGGCGCTGCCCGCCGGTGTGGAGGGCCTCAAGGCGGGACAGCGCGTCGAGTTCGGCGTCGCCGCCGGGCGTCGCGGACCGCAGGCGTTGACCCTGAAGCTGATCGACCCGCCGCCCAGCCTTGCCCGCGCCCGCCGGGACGGTCCCGCAGAGCACCGGCACAGCCCCGACGAGCTGCACGGAATGGTCGAGGACATGATCACCCTGCTCGAAGGTGCGGTGCAGCCCGAGCTGCGCAAGGGCCGCTACCCGGACCGCAAGACCGCCCGCCGGGTCTCCGAGGTGGTCAAGGCGGTAGCACGGGAGCTGGACGCCTGACCGGTCGCCGGCATCGACACTGGTGTACCGTCCAGCCCGAGCGGGAAAATGTGATTATCGGGCGCTCGACGGGGGTCGTCCCGGTTGCCACGTCAGGAGGTGTGCGATGGCACAGCAGGTACAGGTCACCGAGGAGCAGGCCAGAGCCGTTGCCGAGGAGTCCCGCGAAAGCGGCTGGGACAAGCCGTCGTTCGCCAAAGGGCTTTTCCTCGGCCGCTTCCCGCTCGAGCTTATCCACCCGTTTCCCCAGCCGTCGGCCGACGAGGCTGAACGCACCGAGGCCTTTCTGGTCAAGCTGCGGGAATATCTTTCCACCGTCGACGGCAGCGTCATCGAGCGCAACTCCCAGATCCCCGACGAATACGTCAAAGGCCTCGCCGAGTTGGGCTGCTTCGGCTTGAAGATACCGTCGGAGTACGGCGGTCTGAACATGTCGCAGGTCGCCTACAACCGCGTGCTGGTGATGGTCTCCAGCGTGCACTCCAGTCTCGGGGCGCTGCTGAGCGCCCACCAATCGATCGGGGTGCCCGAACCGCTCAAGCTGGCCGGGACCGAGGAACAGAAGCGCAAATTCCTGCCGCGGTGCGCGGCTGGCGCGATTTCGGCGTTCCTGCTCACCGAGCCCGACGTGGGTTCGGACCCGGCGCGGCTGGCGTCGACCGCCACGCCGGTCGACGACGGGCAGGCCTACCAACTGGACGGTGTGAAACTGTGGACCACCAACGGTGTGGTAGCCGATCTGCTGGTGGTCATGGCTCGCGTGCCCAAAGGTGACGGGCACCGCGGCGGAATCAGTGCGTTTGTGGTCGAAGCCGATTCACCCGGCATCACCGTGGAGCGCCGGAACCGGTTCATGGGGTTGCGCGGCATCGAAAACGGCGTCACCCGGCTGCACCACGTCAGGGTTCCCGCCGAAAACCTGATCGGGCGGGAAGGCGACGGCCTCAAGATCGCGTTGACCACACTTAACGCCGGGCGGCTGTCCATACCGGCGATGGCGAGCGGATCCGCCAAATGGTCATTGAAAATTGCTCGGGAGTGGTCCCGCGAGCGGGTGCAGTGGGGTAAGCCCGTCGGCGAGCACGCCGCCGTCGCCGGCAAGATTTCGTTCATCGCGGCAACCAGTTACGCGCTGGAAGCAGTGCTTCGGCTGTCCGGCCGGATGGCCGACGAAGGCCGCAACGACATTCGGATCGAGGCGGCGCTGGCCAAACTGTGGTCCAGCGTGATGGGCTGCGTGATTGCCGACGAGCTGGTGCAGATTCGGGGTGGCCGGGGCTACGAGACCGCCGAGTCGCTGGCCGCGCGCGGTGAACGTGCCGTGCCGGTGGAACAGCTGGTGCGTGACCTGCGCATCAACCGCATCTTCGAAGGAGCCGACGAGATCATGCGGCTGCTGATAGCGCGTGAGGCAGTCGATCCCCACCTGTCTGCCGCGGGTGATCTGGCCAACCCGAAGGCCAGTTTCCGGCAGAAAGTCGTGGCGGTGCCGCGGGCCAGCCTGTTCTACGCAAAGTGGTTGCCGCAGCTGACGTTCGGCAAAGGTCAACTGCCTGGGTCGTACCGGCAGTTCGGCAGGTTGGCGAAGTATCTGCGGTTCGTCGAGCGCCGTTCGCGCAAGCTGGCCCGCAACACCTTCTACGGGATGGCACGCTGGCAAGCGGGCCTGGAGCACAGGCAGGGATTTCTGGGCCGCGTCGTGGACGTCGGCGCGGAGCTGTTCGCCATGTCCGCGGCATGTGTGCGGGCCGAGGCCCAGCGGGTGGCAGATCCGGCCGAAGGTGCACTCGCCTACGAGCTGGCGGAGGCTTTCTGCCGGCAGGCCGTGCTGCGGGTCGAGGCGCTGTTCGACGCATTGTGGACCAACACCGATAGCACCGACGTCGCGCTGGCGCACGGTGTGCTCGGCGATCGGTACCTCTGGCTGGAGAGTGGCATTCTCGATCCGAGCGAGGGCACCGGACCGTGGATCGCGCATTGGGAACCGGGCCCGTCCGCCGAACCCAATGTGGCGCGGCGGTTCCTGACGGTGTCGCTCACCTGACCGATGGTCGACTTGCGTTCTCGTTCCACCGGATGCGCACCGACCATTCGGCGTGCGGCACTTCGTTCAGCTGACCGGCGGGATTGACGACCAGGGTGAGTAGCTGCACCACCAGGCCGCTCAGCAGGCCACGCTGTGCGTCCACGGTGGGGATGGTGACCGCCAGCCTGGTGTTCGGGCGGAACAGGGTGGCGGTGGTGTCGAACGGTTCCTGATACGCCAGCAGCAAGCGCCACGGCGCTCGGCCGATGACACTGCCCACCGACAACTGGACCGGTTCGCGGGAGTTTACCCTCAGCTCACCTTGCGCCTGAGTCATCTGACAGTCGTTGAGGTCCAATACATTACAGAACAGGTAGGGTCCCACTCTGGTGAGCTGCCCGTGAGAGTACGCGCTGATCTGCGGTTGTTTCGGGCCGCTGCTGCGTGTCAGCAGCCAGGCACCGGCGCCGGCCGATACCAGCACCGCCAGCACCGCCAGCACCACGAACAGCCTGACGACATCGCGCCTCACCTGCTGGTTAACCCAGCTCGGGCACCCTCGACACCCCGGGCACCCTCGGCGCCCTCTTTGTCGACCAGCACAGGACGGTTACCGCCGAGACTCGGGATCAACGAGTCGCCGTGGAACGACAGGACAGTCTGCGCCAGCCCGGGGATCAGCAGCGCGGTGATCGCGGTGAAACCCACCCAAAGGTCGGTGTAGACCAGCACACCCAGCGCCCCGCCCAACACCCAGGCCAACTGCAGGGTGGACTCCGTCCGTCCGAACGCTGACGCTCGCGACTCCTCCGGCAGATCGTCCTGCAGCGCGGCATCCAGCGACGCCTTCGCAATCGCACTCGACCCCGAGGTGATCAACGTCGCGATGGCGACCACCAGCAGTTTACCGGCCACCGCCGCCGCCAGCGCAACAGCGGTCACGGCCATGGTGCAACGCACCACCAGCACCGCCGGCCTGCCCAGTTTCAGCCGCGCGCTGGCGAAATTCCCGGCCAGATTGCCCAGTGCGGCGGCGACGCCGATCAGGCCCAGTATCCCCAGTTGCACCCAACCGTTGGCGTCATGATCTTTAGCGACGAACGCCGGGTACAGGAACAGGAAGCCGACCATGGCCTTGATGGTGCAATTACCCCACACCGCGGTGATGATGTTGCGGCCCAGCGGTTGCCGCAGCGCGGTAGCTGCTCGTCTGGCCTGGTTCCGAAAGTGTCCCGCACGCCCTGCACGCCCCGGGTTGCCGCCGTACCGGTAGCTCAAAGTGGTTGGGATCTCGCCGGTGGTCACCTCGACCCAGCGTGGGATCTGTATCGACAACCACGCTCCGCCGACCGTGGCCGCGGTGACCACGAACAGCGCCCCCGGCAGCCTGAACAGATGGGTGAACGCGAACTCCGCCCCCGCGGCGATGCCGCCGCCGACGACGGTTCCGCCGAGCAGACCGAACACCGTCAACCGGGAGTTGACGCGCACCAGATCGATGGCCGGCGGCATCACCCGCGGCGTCACCGCGCTGCGCAGCACCGTGAAGGATTTCGACAACACCATCATCGCCAGCGCGCAGGGATACAGCACCCAGGACCTGAAGCTGCCGCTGGCGCCGTCGTAGTTCATGATCAGCACCAGTGCCAACGCGGTGCGCAGCACAAACGACAGCGCCAGCGCGGCCCGGCGCCCGTGCTGCAACCGATCCAATGCGGGACCGATCAGCGGGGCTACAACCGCGAATGGCGCGATGGTGACCAGCAGGTACAGGGCAACCCTGCCCTTGCTCTCGCCGGTGGCGGCGGCGAAGAACAAGGTGTTGGCCAGCGCCACGGCCATCGCCGAGTCGACGGCGAAGTTCGCCATCACCGGCCAGGTCAGTGCGGTGAGCCCGGATTTGTCGGCACCGTCGGCGGTAGCGGCGCGGTGCACGAGCCCGTACATCCGGGAGCCCATGTCACGACTGCGCTGGGCGGCGGCGCGCGTCGTGGTGCCCCGTTCGCCGGCCCGTGGTTCACGCGGCGGATCGCCGCGGCGGGACCCCTGCGGCGCTTCATGCAGCGGTGGCAGGTAGCGGTTGGCGCTGGGCGTCGGTGCCGGGCGGCGGGATCGCCGAGGGTCGACCCGCACACCGGGGTAGTCAGCCCCCGGCGGTCCGTTTCGGTACGGGCGATCCGCAGCCGAACGCCGATCCCGCGATGGACGCGCGTTCGGATGATCACGCCGCCGTGCAGACACGGATCAATTCTCTCTCATCGCGGCTCTCTGGGCGGGCAGGCGACAGGTGTGGCTGACCGATAACGGCCACCGTGAGTTGCGGCACAATGAGGGGGATTGGATGGGTATCGCACGGAAGGGGCCAATGTGACCCGCGCAGAGTCGGCGGTACCGGCTATCCTCGCCGATGCCGTTGAACAGGCTCGAGCGGCTGTCGCGGGCTTACGCGGGCCCGAGACCGTGGGCGACTACCTGGGCGTGCACTACGAGGATCAGGCCGCCGCCACTCACCGGTTCATCGCGCATCTGGGTGGTTATCAGGGCTGGCAGTGGGCGGTCGTGGTCGCTGCCCACCCCGGGGCCGATCACGCCACGATCAGTGAAGTGGCGCTGGTTCCCGGCCCTACTGCGCTGCTGGCCCCCGAGTGGGTGCCGTGGCAGCACCGAGTCCGGCCGGGCGATCTGGGTCCCGGTGACCTGCTGGCACCGTCGGTCGACGACGAACGGCTGGTCCCGGGCTACGCCGCCAGCGGTAACCCGGAAGTCGATGATGTCGCCGCCGAGATCGGACTGGGCCGGCGCTGGGTGATCAGCGCTCAGGGCCGCTCCGAGGCCGCACAACGCTGGCATGACGGCGACTACGGTCCGCATTCGGCGATGGCGCGGGCCACCAAGCGAGTCTGTCGCAACTGTGGTTTCTTCATCCCGCTGGCCGGTTCACTCGGCGCGATGTTCGGGGTGTGCGCAAACGAGATGTCTGCCGATGGTCATGTGGTCGACGCCGAGTATGGCTGCGGCGCTCACTCCGACACCCCCGCGCCGGCCGGCGGTGGCGGGTCGTCGGCGTATGACCCCTACGACGACGGCGTGCTGGACATGCTGGACACGGGAGTGCCCACCAAACCCGCAGGAACCTAACCGTGCTCGGCAGCGGCCTTGATCTTGCTCAGCGATGCGTTCATTCCGTCGACCAACTCGCGTTCGAACTTCGACACCCCGCCCATGAAGGCCTTCGTGGCCAGGCTCGACACCGCGGTGACGCCGTTCTCGGCATGTCTGCTCTCGATCACCCGGGTGCCCCCGGCGGTCGCTTGCAGCTCATAGCTCCAGACGGTGTGGTTGACCGGCACCCGGAACGCGAGCTTCTGTTCCGGGATGACTTCGGTGACAACGCAACTGGTGGGCCAGAATAGATAGCCACGACGGTTGATGTTGATGGTGCGGGTGCCCGGGCGCACCGGGCCGAGCGGCTTCATCCACCGGCACTGCGGGCTCCACTGCGGCATCTGGTGCAGATCGGAGATCAGGCCCCACACTTTCGCCACCGGTGCGTTGATGTCAATCTGTGCTTGCAACAGCGGTTGTGCCATCGATCCTCCTCGAGCTGCGGCTATTTTCGTGCCTACTTCCGACCTTGATCAGCAGGTGGCGTGAGTCCGGTCTGGGCGCCACGCGCTCCGCGGCGCACCGCGTCACGTTGCCATGCAACGATACCGGTGCCGAGCAGCCCCACTCCCAGACCGGCCAGCGTCACCGGGCGCCAACTATCGAGGGCCGGCACCAGGAACGCCGCCACGGCGGCAGCTGGCCAGGCCAGCGTGCCGACCGCGATGACCGGCCACGGCGCCAGCAGTGCGGCCGGCAGCGGCGGCGGCACTTGGGACGGCTGTGGGGGCCGCGACTCGGACATCGATGTTCACGCTAACCCATGTCGATGGAGATGTTCCCGCGGTGGCCAAGGTCGTCGACGTCTGCTATTCGAGCAACGGATTACACTCCCCGTGTGACCCGCGTTACTCGCGCAGGTGATTCCACACCCTGGGCAACGGGGTTGGTGGTAGCGGCGTTCGTCGCGGCGGTGTGCGGGACCGCGATCGTGGTGTTGAGTCTGGGGCTGATCCGGGTGCACCCCGCACTGGCTGCCGGCCTCAACGTCGTCGCGGTCGGCGGCCTGGCGCCCACGCTCTGGGGGTGGCGCCGCGTCCCTGTGCTGCGCTGGTTCGTGTTGGGCGCGGGCGCCGGCGTGGCCGGTGCGTGGCTGACGCTTATCGTGTTGGCTGTCAGCAGCCGGTAGCGCACCCCAACCGCGAGCATGCACAAAGTCGCATGCGGGGACTCCGCCGGGTGCGAGTTCATGCATGTTCGCGCCGAAAATGGAAAGCGTTCAGCGCTGTCCGCTGGAGCGCACGCCTAGCAGCACGTCCTCCCAGGCCGGAATCGGCGGCTTGCCGCGACGGGTTCGTGGCGCCGACCGCGGCGCGAGCGGAGTATCACCGGCCTGCACGACCTGTGCAGCATTTGGCTCGTCGAAGTCGAGCTGAGCCACCGGGGCCAGCGGCCGCAGCGCGCGGTCGAAGTCCGGGTCGACCAGGTCGTGGGCCGCGTCGTCGACAGCGGTCACCGTTCCACCGTGAGCACCCGGGCTGAAGTGGAAGTGCGCGACGTTGTCTGAGCGGCCGGCCTTCCATGCCAGCTGCACCGTCCAGCGGCCGTCTTCGTTACGCCACGCATCCCAACTGCTGTGACCGGGATTGAGGCCCCGTGCCACCAACGCAGCGGTGACCACCTCCAGCAGCGTCAGCACCGCCGGGCCGTCTGCGAGCACCGGATGGGCAGCCGCTGCCAACTCCGCGGCCCGGGATCGCTCCAGTAGCACCGGGTGGGCAAACCGCTCGACCCGAGCGACATCCACCCCTGCCGCCGCGGCTACCTGCTTGACCGACGCCCCGGCGCGGATCCGGGCCTGGATCTCCCTGGGGCGCAGCGCGCTGGCAGCCCAGACATCGCATTGGCTCTGGCCCTCACCGCGGACTGCCGCACGCAGCCGGTCATCGATGTTCAGGGCGAACTTTTCCGCAGCGGCACCGCTCTCGGAGATGGTCTCGCAGATGATGCCTTTGCCGTCGACATCGAGACCGACGACGGTGAGTTCCCGCATGACCTCTCCTCGCGAAGCGCCGGGGGTGATGCTGCGCACTTTAGTGCAGTCTGCGGTCCTGGCCGCGATGACACGCGGGGCCGATGGCGTCTTCGCGGTGGGTTGCCGTCGCCGAGATTGCACCCTGGGTAGTCAATCCCGCCGGACCACAACCCTGGCTGCAATCTCAACGCAGCGACAGCAGGATCAAAGCCGTTCAGAGTCTCTCCACCACCCAGTCGACGCACTCGGTGAGCGCGCTGACATCGTCGGGTTCGACCGCGGGGAACATCGCGACCCGCAGCTGGTTGCGACCCAGCTTGCGGTAGGGCTCGGTGTCGACGATCCCGTTTGCGCGCAGCACCTTGGCCACCGCCGCAGCATCCACGTCGTCGGCGAAGTCGATGGTTCCCACCACTGCCGAGCGCAGCCGCGGGTCGGCCACGAACGGCGTGGTGTAGGAGCGGTCGTCGGCCCAGGAGTACAACCGCTGCGACGAATCGGCGGTGCGTTTGACCGCCCAGTCCAGACCACCGTTGGCCAGCAGCCAGTCCAGCTGCTCGGACAGCAGCACCAGGGTGCCGATCGCCGGCGTGTTGTAGGTCTGGTTCTTCACGCTGTTGTCCACCGCGATCGGCAGCGACAAAAAGTCCGGCACCCAGCGCCCGGAGGCGGCGATAGCCTCGATGCGGGCCAGCGCCGCCGGGCTGACAATGGCCAGCCACAGCCCGCCGTCGGCGGCGAAGTTCTTCTGCGGTGCGAAATAGTAGGCGTCAGCCTCGGTGATGTCGACCGGCAGTCCGCCGGCCCCGGAGGTGGCGTCGATGACGATCAGCGCGCCACCGGCACCGTCGGGTCGACGCACCGGCACCGCAACGCCGGTCGACGTCTCGTTGTGGGCCCACGCGATCACGTCGACGGATGGGTCCGACGTCGGCTCCGGCGCACTGCCGGGATCGGCGCTGACGATGACCGGCTCACCTACGAACGGGTTCTTCTTCACCGCCGAGGCGAACTTCGCACTGAACTCGCCGTATGCCAGGTGCAGCGACCGCCTCTCGATCAGCCCGAAGGCCGCGGCATCCCAGAATGCGGTGGTGCCGCCGTTGCCCAGGATCACCTCGTAGTCGTCGGGCACCGAGAAGTACTCGCGCAGTCCGCTGCGGATCCTGCCGACCAGGTCTTTGACCGGGGCCTGCCGGTGGGACGTGCCGAACAGCCCGGCCGCGGTGGTGGCCAGCCCCCGCAACTGCTCAGGGCGGACCTTCGACGGCCCGCAGCCGAATCGGCCGTCGGCGGGTTTGATCGTATCGGGAATCCTGAGCTGCTCAGCCATGGTCATAAGCGTAGACAGCGGTCAACACCGCTTTGCACGCCGGCTGGCGTCCTGGCGGGCGAGGAACCCATCGACCACACCCAGAAAGGACATTCCGCGTGAGGGCAACACGCTGCACCCGATCATGGAGCGGGTAATGGCCATCCATGTGCCCGAGGAAGCCCGCCACATCTCGTTTGCACACGAGTACCTGTACAAGCGGGTGCCGCACCTGCCGCGCCGGAAGCGGTTCTGGCTGTCGCTGTACGTGCCGTCGGTGATGCGCATCCTGTGTTCGGCGATCGTCGTTCCCCCCAAGGCGTTCTGGGCCGAGTTCGAGATCCCCCGCCGGGTGCGAAAGGACATCTTCTTCCGTTCGCCGCAAGCTCGGCGGTTGCTGAGCGACACGTTCGCCGACGTGCGGATGCTCCGTCACGACACCGGTCTGATGACCCCGGTCGCCGGGCTGGTGTGGCGACTTTGCAAGATCGACGGTGCCCCGTCGGGCTACCGCGGCCAACCGCAGCGGGCACACATGGATGTCGGCGGCGCAGCGGCACAGTCGGTCACGTGGCGGGATAGTCTCACCGAATGCCGCACGTAATCACCCAGGCGTGCTGCAACGACGCGTCGTGCGTCTTCGCCTGTCCGGTCGACTGCATCCACCCGTCACCGGACGAGCCCGAGTTCGCCACCTCCGAACAGCTGTACATCGACCCGGAGGCCTGCGTGGACTGCGGTGCCTGCGTGCGGGCGTGTCCGGTCGACTGCATCTTTCCCGACACCGAACTCGAACCCGACCAGTTGCCGTTCATCGAGATCAACCGGTCGTACTATCCCGAACGGCCCTCCGGCGAGAAGCTGCCGCCCACCTCGAAGCTGGCCCCGGTGCTTCCGGCCGCCAGGGTGGCGCGAGGGCGCGGCCGTCCTCCGCTGACGGTGGCGATCGTCGGCTCCGGTCCGGCGGGGATGTATGCCGCCGACGAGCTGCTGACGCAGCCCGGTGTGCTGGTCAACATGTTCGAGAAACTGCCCACCCCGTACGGGCTGATACGCGCCGGGGTGGCACCGGACCACCAGCGCACCAAGCTGGTCACCCGGCTGTTCGGCACGGTCTCGGTTCGGCGGGGCTTCCAGTTCTTCCTCAACCTCGAGGTCGGCAACCACATCAGCCACGCCGACCTGCTCCAATACCACCACGCCGTGCTCTATACATCCGGTGCGCCGCATGACCGGCGGCTGGACATCGCCGGCATGGGTCTGCCCGGCACCGGCACCGCCACCGAGATGGTCGCCTGGATCAACGGCCACCCGGACTTCGCCGACCTGCCGGTGGACCTGAGTCATGAGCGCGTGGTGATCATCGGCAACGGCAACGTCGCCCTCGATGTGGCCCGGATCCTCACCGCCGACCCGGACGTGCTGGCCCGCACCGACATCGCCGACCATGCGCTGGCGGCGTTGCGCGGGTCACGGGTGCGCGAGGTGGTGATCGTTGCGCGCCGTGGCCCGATCGCCTCGGCATTCACCCTGCCCGAGCTGGTCGGCCTGGTTCAGGCAGCGGCTGTGGTGCTCGACTCGGATGATCACGCGCGGGTGCGAAACGATCTGGCGACTGTCCGCGAGACTTTGATCCGACAAAAGCTGGAGATCCTCAGCAAACTCGCTGACGCTGAAGCCGTTGGGGTCCCGGCTGGCCGGCCCCGTATCCGATTCGCCTACCAGCTGACCCCGAAGCGGGTCATCGGTGATGGGCGCGCCGATGCGGTCGAATTCACCGTCACCGGAACCGATCAGGTGCGCCAGCTGGAAGCCGGTCTGGTGCTGAGCTCGATCGGCTATCGCGGCACCCCGATCGCCGATCTGCCGTTCGACGACGACGCCGGCGTCGTCCCGAACCAGGGCGGTCGCGTCGTCGACCCCCAGACCGGGCAGCGGGTGCCGGGCGCCTATGTGTCGGGCTGGATCAAGCGCGGAACGACCGGGTTCATCGGCACGAACAAAGCGGACTCACTGCTGACCATCCAAACCCTGGTCGCCGACTTCAACGACGGCCTGCTCAGCGACCCCGCGGGCGGGCCGCGCGCGGTTGCGCGGATGGTGCATGCCCGTCAACCCGACGTCGTCGACGCCGCCGGCTGGAAGGCCATCAACGCCGCAGAGATCAGCCGTGGCGCGGCCCAGGATCGGCCGCGGGTCAAATTCACCCGCCTTCCCGACATGCTGGACGTGGTCGAAGACCACAAAGGCCTGCCGCTGCTGCAAAACCTGCTGCGTGCGCTGCGACGGCACTGACGCTTCAGACCCTGGCGACTGACTCCCAGCCCTCGACGGATTCCGGGCTGCGCGGCCCGGGGCCGACATACACCGCCGACGGGCGCACCAGCTTGCCCAGCCGCTTCTGCTCCATGATGTGGGCGCACCAGCCCGCCGTACGTCCGCAGGTGAACATCGCCGGCATCATCTTGGGCGGCACTCCGGCG
>NZ_JBYCKY010000181.1:0-7013 GCF_057473605.1 Mycobacterium sp. TH-M82
CGGGCGAACACCACCCGCTCTGCGACGGCGCGCTCCCGGTCTTTGCGCGACAGGGCTTTCCACTCGGCCCCGCTGATGACCTGATCGGTGGTGATCGGCAAGCCCAATTCCCGGGCGATTGCCGCAGCGGTGATCGGGTGGTCGCCGGTGATCAACCGGATCGGCACCTCGCGCCGATGCAGGTCGGCGAGCAGGTCGGCCGCTTCGTCGCGCGGGGTGTCCGACAGGCCGAGCAAGCCCACGAACGTCAGCCCGTCGTGGCACAGTTCGGCGATTTCGTCGGGCTCCGGGTCGTCACCGAGGAACTTCATCTCCTCTGGCGTCAGTTGACGTCGCGCGACCGCGATCACCCGCAACCCGTCGGCCGCCAAACCCGCCACCGACTTTCTGACGGCAGGGTCCGCCGGCTGACAGCTGGCCAGCACGACTTCAGGGGCGCCCTTGACCGTCAGTTCTTCACCGGATACCGAGGCCGAGAACGACCGGCCGGAGCGGAACGGCAGATGTGCGGCGTCGCCGTTGTCCGGCTCGGCACCGTTGATCGCCACCGCGGCCTCGACGATCGCGGTGTCGGTCGCGTGCACCTGGCGGGTGCCGTTGGTGTTCGGGGCGGCCTGCGCCGCACAGCGCAGCACATCGTCACTGGAGTACTGCGCTGCGGCATGCACCTGTGCCACCCGCAGCCGGTTCTTGCTCAGCGTCCCGGTCTTGTCGAAGCAGACCACGTCGATGCGCCCCAGCGCCTCCACCGAGCGCGGAACCCGGACCAGCACGCCGGAATTGGTCAACCGCCGTGCCGACGCCTGCTGCGCCAGTGTCGCCACCAGCGGCAGGCCCTCCGGGATGGCTGCGACGCTGATGGCGATCCCGCTGGCCACCGCCTGACGTAAACCGATGCGGCGCAGCAGCCCGAGCCCGGTGACTAGTGCGCCGCCGGCCAGACTGATGCGCCATGCCTGCTTGGTGAGCAGGCTCAGCTGGTGCTGCAACCCGACGGCGGTTTGCTCGCCGGCCACCAGATCGGCGGCGCGGCGGCCGTGGGTGTCACCACCGGCCGCGGTCACCACCGCGACCGCGGTGCCGGTCACCACGGTGGTCCCGGCGTAGATCATGCAGTGTCGGTCGACGAGGTCCGCGCCGGGCGTGGCCTCGACCTGCTTGGTCACCGACAGCGACTCGCCGGTCAGCGACGACTCGTCGACTTCGAGGTCGTCCACCTCGATCAACCGGCCATCGGCGGGCACCACCTCATGGGAGCGCACTTCGATCACGTCGCCCGGCTGCAACTGTTCGGCGATGACGTCGCGGTACACCCTGGTATCGGAAGCACCGACGTCGGTGCCGTCCAACACGACCTTGCGGGCCGGCGGAATCTGCTCCGTCAACAAATCATTCAGCCGTCGCTCGGCCACCAGCCGCTGGGCGGCCGCAAGGACGGCGTTTGTGCCCAGCACCGACGCAACCAGCACCGCGTCGACGGGCGAGCCCAGCACCGCACTGGCGGTGGCGCCCAGCGCCAGCACCGGCGTTATCGGGTCCGAGAGCTCGCTGCGCACGGCGTTGACGAACGGCCAGAACAGCCGGCGCTGCGGAGCAGCCGATTGCACAACACGCCCGGCCAGGCCGAATGCGGTCAACGTGGCCGTCATGATCGGCGGCGGGTGGTGGGCCGGGGTTGCTGGGCCAGCCGAGTCCGGCGGTGGCAGCCTCGCTCGGACCTGGTCGACCGACATGGCGTGCCATTGGTGGACCGGCGTCGGCCGCGGTGCGGTGGCGGTGGCCGCGCGGCGACCCAGCCAGTATCCCGCCAGCGCACCGGTCGCCGCACCGGTGGTCACCGGGCCGGGCCCGCGGCCGCGCACCCCGGGCAGCATCAGCAGCGCACCCAGTGCCGAGGCCCCGGTCGAGATCTCGACGCCGCGCCGGCTGGCCGATCGTGCCGCCGGGAGTGCGTGGAGCACTCGCCAGGCGGTCTTCAGGTCGGTCAGCAGCAGATCGGCGCACCACGGCGGCGAGCCTTCGCTCGGGGTGATGCCCAGCGCGACATCGGCTGCCGACAGGGCTTGCCCGCCGGTTTCCGACAGCACTGCCACATCGTGGCCATCGCGCTGATAGGCCGCTACCGCGGCGGCCAGTGCGTCGTCCACCGATGCACCATCGAGCGGACGGATGTCGTCGAAGAGCGGCCGCAGCTCGCCCAGCGCGTCGACATCGACCGACACCACCTCCACGTCGGCGTGGCGGGCCTCGGTCACCAGAGCCGCGGCCAGCGGTTTCAGCGTGGGCGCAAACAACGCTTCCGGGGTGCCCGGGGCATCCTGTCCGGATCCGTCGACCGGATGCCAGCCCGGGTGCAGGCCGTCGTCGCCGAGCCGGGTGTGGGCACGATCCCACGCGGCGGCAAGCTCATCGTCGTCGGCACCACGCACGTGCACCACCCGCAGCGCGTCGCCGCAGAGCACGCGCGGATCGATGACGACCGTGTCGACCCGGTCCAGCTGGCGCAAGCTGTCGGGTCGCAGCACCAGCACCCCATGCTGGTCGGCTAGGCCGCGTCCCAGCGCCGCAGCGAATGACTCGCGGGCAACGCGGGCGGCTTTGGGTGCGCTCACCACTGCGGCGGTACCGGCCATGTCCGGGCTGCGCGCTGCCGCACCGACCACCGCGGCGCCGACGGCCTGCACCCACGCGCTGCGGTTGAAATGACGTTCGACCGGGCCGGCGGCCCGCGGCATCGGCCGTGACGGGCCGACGACGGGTGGGTGGCCTGCGTGAACGGCCAACTCAGGTTCGCGCCGGCGCCAGGCCCGCGCTTCGGCGCGTTCCTCGCCGGCTTTGAATGTCTGCACCATCAAGTCCACCGCCAGCGCCGTGGGTGCATTGTTGAGGACGTGCACGCCGGCGGCGACCAGGGGCAGGACGGTGTCGGTCGCGGGTTTGCCGATGCGGTCCTCGAGCAGCCGGCGCAGCCGGGGCTGGTAGTCGACAACGACCACCAGAGCCTCCAGACCCAGCGGTAGGCCCGGCAACCGCAGTACGCGGCCGACCATCGCCGCACCCAGCCCGACCGCGTTGGCGCCGACTGTGGCGACCCGCAGCGCCTGGGCCAGGCCGTCGCCCGGCAGGCTGGCGGGCTGTCGTGGCCGTGCCGGGCGCTTGTCATTGTCCGCCCCCACCGTGGAACGACACTGGTTCTCCGCGTCGGTGACGACGCGGCACAACTCACGCAGCGACGGGCTGCCCGAGTCGCCGGGGCCTGGTGTGCCGAAGTCGATGACCAGCCGCGACAGCGGGTGATTCAACCGGGCCGAGGTGACCCCGGGCAGCGCCCGGACCGCGCCGAGCACCGTGGTTGCCAGCTCCGCCCCGCCCGGACCGTCGAGGCCCCGCACCTGGACCCAGGCCCGGTCCTCGCCGCGCCAGCAGCGGCGTGACAGGGTCGAACCCGCGAACTCGCGGGACAGCATCTTGGTAGCCTCGCGGGCGGGCAAGGTGGCAAGACCGACAGCGGCGCTGGCCACTGACCCGAGTGCACCGGCCACGGTTGTCGCGGCGTGAACAGACATCCCGGTGAGCGCGAGGCCGGCTTGGATACCGGTGCTGGCCGTACGCAGAGGCAGTGATTTTTGTATCGTTTGGCCTATATTCACTCGCGCCTGACTACTGGCGGCCACGCGGCGCACTGCCGCGTGACCTTCGTGCCGGTGTTGGTTTCGTCCGCGGATTGCGCCGTGGTGCCGCCGACTTCGCAGCTTTGGTCCGTGGAGCAGGCGCTGGCTTCAGCGGCGCAGCGGATGCCGTCTTGCGCGGTTTGACCGAAGCTTTCTGAGCCTTCTGGCGCCGGTTCAGCTCCTGTAACACCAGCGCGCCGCCGCCTACGGCGCCGATGGTCAGCAGCACCGGCCACTCGACCAGTCCGGCTATGCCGAGCGCGCCCAATGTCAGCGCAGCAGCCGGGGTCGAGCGGCTGCCGCTGCTAACCCCGCGCTGCACCCCAGCGGCTGCTCCTTTGACGCCGCCGACCACCCCGTTGACCGCAGCACCCCCGATGGCACCGACCGCCTCGGTGGTCAGCGTCGCGGCGCGGCCCACCGCGCGAGTCAGTTTTCGTGCCGCATTGTCAACGGCTTTCATCACGGCCCCCTGTGGCCTTCTGCATTGCCCGCAAACCGGATCGGCGGGACGCCGGATACTCGCAAGCAGGTGACGCTCGGATGAGCAGAGTTCATAGCCTCACCATCATAAGCACTTGCCGCGAGGAAGCGCGGAAATCGGCGTTGCTGCGGGTCGCGATCGGTTCTTGGCTATCGCAGGTCCACCAGCACGGGTGCGTGGTCGCTGGGAGATTTTCCCTTGCGTTCGTCGCGGACGATTTCGGCATCGGTGACCCGGGTCGCCAGGGCGGGTGAGGCCAGGATGAAGTCGATGCGCATGCCCTGGCGCTTGGGGAAGCGCAACTGGGTGTAATCCCAGTAGGTGTAGACCCCGGGCCCCGGGGTGAAGGGCCGGACCACGTCGGTGAATCGTGCATCGACGATGGCGTTGAACGCCTTGCGCTCCGGCTCGGAGACGTGGGTGCAGCCCTCGAAGAACTCCACGCTCCAGACGTCGTCGTTCCTCGGGGCGATGTTCCAGTCGCCGACCAGCGCGATGGGCGCCGACGGGTCGTCGCGCAGCCAGCCTTCGGCGGTGTGGCGCAGCGCGGCGAGCCAATCCAGCTTGTAGGTGTAGTGCGGATCGTCCAGGGTGCGCCCGTTGGGCACATACAGACTCCAGACCCGGACCCCGGCGCAGGTGGCGGCCAGCGCCCGCGCCTCGACGACGGCTGGAGTGGTTTCGAGGCCCATTTCGAGGCCCGGCGTGCCGCTCCAGGCGGGTTGGCCGGCGAAACCGACCTCGACGTCGTCAAGGCCGACCCGCGAGGCGATCGCCACTCCGTTCCACTGGTTGAACCCCACGTGCGCGACCTCATACCCCAGCTCGAAGAACGGCAGTGTCGGGAACTTCTCGGCGGTGCACTTGGTCTCCTGCATCGCCAGCACGTCGACCTCTGCGCGGGCCAGCCAATCGGTCACCCGGCCCACCCGGGTGCGAATCGAATTCACGTTCCAGGTGGCCAGCCGCAGAGCGCCCACGCTGACACCCTACGGCCGCAGCACCCGGGCATCCAGATAGCGGCTGCGGTGCTGGGGGGTGAACCCGATCGACTCGAAGAGTCCGAACGCGGTGTCCTTGCCGGCCCAGTCGCTTCGGATCTGCACGTAGCCGCGGGTCGCGCCCTGGTCGCGGCCCCAGGACTGCAGCGCCGCGCAGACCGCGCGGGCATGACCTGCACCACGGCCGTCAAGCCGGTCTTCGACCACCCGCAGCGCCGACAGGCCCACCCACCGGGCTCCATCGGGCGACTCGGTCACCGCAGCCCGCCCGACCGCCACCCCGGCGATCGAGGCGAACACCACCTGCCCGTCGACGACCGCGGTCAGCACGTCGACTCCCACATCGCGCGCGTAGCAGTCCAGCCAGCCGGCGTCCGGGTGCGACGACAGCGTCACGCCGGAGCCATGGCGATCGCAATCAGAGCCGTCGGATGCCAGGTCACGCACCAGCGTTCGGGTTTGGCGTTCGGCCGGGATGCCCTCGGGCAGGCGCAGCAGGCGATCGGGCACCGCCAGTCGCGGAGTCAACCCGCGTTGCGTGTACCAGTCGATGATTGCCGGGATGGTGCTAGCCTGTACGAACATGTCAAGGGGTACAGCCGAATTCGCTCGTAGGCTGGCTGACCCAGGTCCGGCGCGCAACCACCAGCCGTTCAGCCATTGGTGCTCGGTTCCCGGCCAGGCCAGTGCGGCGGCATGTTCCACGGCGCGGATCTGCGCATTCTTCACCGGGCGATCGGTCAGCCGGCGCACGTATAACACGTCGGCGAGCCGGAACTGGTGCATCTCGCCGTTAGCGCCTTGCACCAGGACCCGCGGATCGGTCTGCACCAGATGTCCGACCACGTCGGCCATCGACGGGTCCGACCCCGCGGGCCGCAGGTAACGGAGGCTCACCCGGGTGCCGACGGCCGGTAGCTCGGGCGGCACGGGCGGCACGGTCATTCGTGACCGAACGGGTCGGGAGCTTCGCCGGGCATCCAGGACAATCCGGGAACACCCCAGCCATGGGACCTGATTGCCCGCTTGGCGGCGCGAGCATACCGGCCCACCAGCCGGTCCAGGTACAGCAATCCGTCCAGGTGCCCGGTCTCATGCTGCAGCATCCGGGCGAACAACCCGCTGCCCTCCACCGTGAGCGGGGCGCCGTGGGCGTCAAGCCCGGTGACCCGCGCCCAGTCCGCGCGTCCAGTCGGAAACATTTCGCCGGGCACTGACAGGCAGCCTTCGTCGTCGTCGTCCGGGTCGGGCATGGTCTCGGGCACCTCTGAGGTCTCCAGCACCGGATTGACCACCACGCCGCGGCGCCGCGCGGTCTTCCCCCGGTCGTCTGCGCAATCATAGACAAAGACCCGCAGGCCCACCCCAATCTGGTTGGCAGCCAAGCCGACTCCGTAGGCGGCGTCCATGGTGTCGTAGAGCGTGGTGATCAAATCACCTAGATCGGCCGGCAGCGAGCCGTCGTCACAGACCGGTACCGGGCCAGTCGCGGTGTGCAGGACCGGGTCGCCCACAATGCGGATGGGTACTACGGCCACGATCGGCAAGTTTAGAGGCGGAACCGACCCTGAACCGACTCGGTTGGCCGACTCGCGGGGCGGGGTTCCGGCCGAACGGTTGCGGGCGTGGTTGAATATTTGCCGGACAAGCCGACGCTGGGCAACCACATTTGACGGTTATTCGAGAATTTTCCGAAAGGGTCCAGGAAGCGATATGGACGGTGCCATGGCGCGGGCTAATCGATCAGAGGATGACTCGGGAATCACCGACGGGCTGACCCGCCGCGAACACGACATTCTGGCGTTCGAGCGGCAGTGGTGGAAGTACGCCGGCGCCAAGGAGGAAGCGATCAAAGAG
>NZ_JBYCKY010000182.1:0-12492 GCF_057473605.1 Mycobacterium sp. TH-M82
GGCAGCCTCGATCGGACCAAGGTGGGTGAACCCTATCGCCCCGAGATCATCTGCTTCGGCGACATGGGCAGCCACAAGGGCTTCTACATCCACTCCGACACCTGGTACGGAGGCAAGACCAGCGTCTTCAAGATGGGCTACACGCCGTGGGCGATGAAGATGGCGTTCAAAGAGATGTACTTCCGAACTGGCGGCAAGCCAGCGTCCTGGGGTATGCCCGCCACCGAGTTCACCATGGACCGGCTCCCGGTACCGTGACGTCGCAGCGAGTCGATGCCGGTCGCAGCGGCGTGGTCAGGCGCGGTTAGGCACTTTGGGCTGTAGCGACGGCCCGGGCTAGGGCGTCGGCACGTCGGATCATGCGCTCCGACAGCTCGAGGAACTGGTGCTCAGCCCCGGAGACTACACACGACGAGTAACCCAACGTATGGACTTCCGTCGCGAATCCCTGCAGGTCGTGAGCTACTTGTTGCAACCTGGTGTTTTCTGGTCTGTCCATCGAAAGAACCAATCTTCGTTGGGCGGTGCGACTATCGGCCCATCTTGCACCGCGGAAGTTTCACGGAGGTTTCTGGGCTCTGAAGTCTATGGAAACAGCGGAAGTAGCGTGAACCCTTATCGAGTCCAAAACGTCAGCGGGACACGGGCGTTGCGCCCCGGAACGGCAGATCCCAGCCCCATACAGCGTCAGAGAAGATCCTCCCACAGAAATGCGACACCGCGGAACACTCTTGTCTAAAAGAAACCATCATGTTCTAATGGTCGTCACAGTCACTTCCCGATGACGCTGCCGGGCGTCGATTGCGACCCCGCGTCTGTCCAAGAGGTAGAGTCGGCCGAAATGGCATCAAAAGAACGAAATAACCGGATTTTCCAGCCCCACCTGGGACCCAACACAGATAAGGACAAGGTATGCGGCGTGCACTTGGCCCCTACGTCAGCGCTGTCATCGCCACCGTGGGCGGCAGCTGCATAGCGGTAGCCCCGGTTGCGCCACCGGCGCCCGACGTGCAGGCGCGCGGGGTAAAGCTCGTGGACAGCGAGACCGGCGTCGCCGACATCATGGCCGGTAGCGGCACCCCGATACCTTCCGACAGCTACGTCGAGCACGTTTTCGATGTTTTCGTCAAGCCGGACTTTCCCAACTACACACCAGAACCGGTGTTTTATCCGGCGGGGAATTACGCGCTCTACACCGGCGTCAAGAGCTTGCCTCTGAACACCTCGGAAGCCCAGGGCACTGAGATTCTCGACAACATGATCCGACAGCAGGTCGCCGCGGGCGACGACGTGGTCATGAAGGGTCAGTCCCAGAGTTCGACGGTCGCCAGCATGACAATGAGCGAGCTCGCGGCCCAGAATGTGCCGAGCGACAAAGTGTCCTTCGTGCTGACCGGTGATCCCAATCTCCCCAACGGGGGCCTCTTCGAGCGCGCGGACGGCTTCACCACCTCCAGCCTGGGGATCACGTTCAACGGTGCGACACCCTCCGACCTGTACCCCACCACCATTTACACGCTGGAATACGACGGCTTCGCCGACGTCTGCCAATACCCGATCGATGCCCTGTGCGACCTCAACTCCATCGCCGGCATTCAATACGTGCACCCGACATACTCCACGGAAGTCACACCCCAGCAGCTTGCCAGCGCTATTCCGTTGCCGACCACCGGCGAGACGATGACCCATTACTACATGATGCCCACCCAGGACCTTCCGCTGCTGGATCCGCTGCGCGCGATCCCCGTGGTGGGCAACCCGCTGGCCGATCTGCTCCAGCCGGACCTGGAGGTGCTGGTCAACTTGGGCTACGGCGACCCGGACTATGGCTGGTCGCAGGGGCCGGCGAACGTGCCGACCCAGTTCGGGCTGTTCCCCAGCCTTGCCGACCTGGAGAAGGTGCCCGGCCTGCTGGTGTCGGGGACCCAGGCGGGCATCACCGACTTCACGCACGTCGTCACCTCGGGTGCAGCGTCGTTCATGGCGGACCCGTCGGCGGCGGTGTCGGGCATGCTGGCCGACCTGACGACGGGGTTGTCGAGCGCCGCCTCCCCGGCGGATCTGCTTTCGGCGCTGTCGCCCACCGGCATCACCGACGAGTTCATGAAGGTGGTCAACGCACTGTCGGGGGCGGCGTCGGCGGCCTACGCCACTTTACTGCCGACGGCGGATGTCATCAATGCGGTGTTCACCGCGATGCCCGCCTATGACATCACCCTCTTCACGGAGGGCCTTAAGGCAGGCAACTTCCTTGAGGCTGTCGGTCAGCCGATCGCGACGGACACCTACCTGATCCAAATGGCCGGCGGTTTCGAGCTCTTCACCATCATCTCTCAGGCCACGACGGTTGCCGGCGACCTGTCCAGCATCTTCCCGTGACGCGCGACCCGTGATCGCGTCGGACAGCCTCGATCGCTGAGTTTGAAAGTCACCGCCGGCCAAGCGCTCTGGGGTACGTCCGAGCTTGCACAACGGAATCCGGAGCGATACACCGAACCCGGTGTGGCATCAGCCGATTCTACCGGTATCGCATAGAATCACGAACATCAACGAGCGGCACCTACGTCAAGCTACTTTGACACCGCTCCCGGGACGCCACCGAGTCGATGTGGAATACATGAATGCGGCCATGAGCAGCCACGCGGTCGAATCTCATAGCGCCCCGCGATCCCCGGTAGTGGCTTGGGCGCTATGGGATTGCGGCGCGACAGGTGTGAACGCCGTCGTCCTGACTTTCGTCTTCTCCGTTTACCTCACCGGGCAGGTCGGTGCGGGGCTGCCCAGTGCCACGACACCCGCGAGCTGGCTTGGCAGGGCGCTGATGTATGCAGGGCTATTCGTCGCGTTACTGGCGCCGCCGACCGGGATCTGGGTCGACGCTCCCCGCCGCCGCCGTACCGCACTCGCGGTGCTCACCGGCCTGGTCGTCGCGACGACATCGGCGATGAGTTTCATCGATGCCGACTACCATTACCTGGGGCCAGGTCTTGTTCTGCTGGCTTGTACCGCGGCGTGCAGCGACCTGGCGACGGTGCCGTTCAACGCCGTGTTGAGCCAGATCTCCACAGCGCAGAACTCGGGCCGGATCTCTGGAATTGGTTCGGCTGCAGGATATTTCGGAAGTGTACTGCTGCTGCTGATCCTCTATATCGGGTTCATCCAGGGCGAAGGTGACACCCGAGGCCTGCTCAGCCTCGCGGTGGCCCACGGCCAGTACATACGGGTGGCGATGTTGGTGACCGCCGCGTGGTTGGCTCTGTTCGCGTGCCCGTTGCTGCTTTTCGTGCGCACCCCGCCATCCATCGGTCCCCGCCCGGCTGTCGGACTCCGCAGCGCCTACCGCGCGCTGTGGCACGAAGTGAAGGGGGAGTGGCAACGCGACCATAACGTCGTCTACTACCTGGTGGCCAGTGCGATTTTCAGAGATGGGCTAACGGGTATCTTTGCGTTCGGCGCAGTGCTCGGTGTCACGGTGTACGAGGTATCGCAGGCCGACGTGCTCGTGTTCGGGGTGTGTGCCAGCACTGTGGCCGCGATCGGTGCGGTGGCCGGCGGTCTGCTCGCTGACCGCTTGGGCGCTAAGCCCGTCATCATTGGCTCGCTTGCCGCCATGATCGTGATCGGACTGGTCCTGCTGGCTCTCGCCGGGGCGCTGGCGTTCTGGATCTGCGGGCTCCTGTTGGGCCTATTCGTCGGCCCCATCCTGGCCTCCGCCCGAGCGCTGATGCTGCGGATGTCCGCCGAGGGCAAGGAAGGCGTGGCCTTCGGCCTCTACACCACGACCGGGCGCGCCGCATCATTTTTGGCGCCCTGGATGTTCTTCACCTTTGTCGACCTATTCAGCTCCGACCGGGCCGGGCTGGGTGGACTGTGTGTGGTTTTAACAGCAGGGCTCGTGGGCATGATTGCCGTGCGCGTACCCCACGACGCGAACTGCAGAACGAGAGCCTGACGTGGCCACAGTGGTGTCGCCCAGGTGGGCCGGCGCACCCGCAACCAAACCTTGCCGATGCTGACCACCGTCGTGGTGATGGGTTTTGCCGTGAGCCTCGAACCGTTCCGGATCGCGATGGCGGTCCTCATGTTGAATAGGCCGAAGCCGATGCTGCAATTGCCGGCATTCTTATGCGGCGGCTTCGTGATGGGGATGACTGTGGGCTTGGCTGTCCTGTTCGTCTTTCGTCGCAGACTGCTGGGATCTACCTACTTCACTTTGCCCAAGGTTCAAATTTTCATTGGTGCGGTGGCGCTGTTGGTTGCTGGCGTATTGGCAGCCAAGGACGTCACCGGGTGGCTCGGTTCGCGCCCAAGAACGTTGACGACGCAGGCCCGACGACTGCTGAAGGGCCGTTCGTTATGGGTGGCGGGAGCGGCTGGCATGGGGATGGCGTTGCCGTCGGTGGACTATCTGGCGACGCTCGCAGTCATTTTGGCGTCTGGTGCAGCGGCCGTCACGCAAGTCGGGGCCTTAGTGATATTCCATATCGTGTCGTTTGGCGCCGTCGAGATTCCGCTCCTCGCATATGTCGTCGCGCCACACGCAACGCGTACCTCGATGGCCGCCGTGCACAATTGGATCCGGTCACGTCGTCGCGTCGAGGTCGCCGTCCTGCTGGCTGCGGTCGGCGGCGTCCTGCTCGCGGTCGGCGTCGCGGGTTTTTAACGACAGCTGATCGGCAAGGTACTCAGCGAGTGACCCGATCGTCGGATAGTCGAATACCGCGGTCACATTGATCGTCAACGCTCCACCGAACTGGCTGTGCAACCGGTTGCGGAGCTCGACGGCCATCAGCGAATCCGTACCGAGGTCCAAGAACCGGCTGGTCGCGGGGGGCGGCTGCGCGAGCCGCAGGAAACCCTGAACTTCGCGCTGCAGGAATTCGGTGATGAGGCTTGCACGCTGCGCCACCGGTATCTCCTGTAGTTGCCGGAGCAACTCACTGTCGCCGGTTGCCTCTCCGATCGCGCTCGGCAACACGAGGTCCAGAATCGGCGGACGAGAACTGCCCAGCACCTTTGCGGCACGCTGCCAGTTGGCCTTGATGACGGTTGCCTGCGCGGTTCCGTTGGCGACAGCCTCGGCGAGCCCGCTGAGGGCAGCCGAGGGTTCCAGCGGAATCAGGCCCTGCGCCCCGAGATTGGTGCGCGCGGCCTCCGACGAGGCCATGCCACCCTTCGCCCAGGGGCCAAAGTTGATGCCGGTCGCCGGCAAGCCCCGCGCCCTGCGTTGCGCGACCAGCCCGTCGAGCAGCGCATTGGCGGTCGAGTAGTTGGCTTGGCCGGGTGGACCGAGCATGCTGGACACCGAAGAGGACACGACGAAGAAGTCGAGATCGTCGTTTTTCGTCAACCGATCCAAATGGCAGGCACCGAACGCCTTGGGCGCCAACGTCGTCCGGAAATGCTCCAGGCTCTGCTGTGACAGCAGAGCGTCGTCCAGCACCCCCGCCAGATGTGCCACTCCCGCGAGCGGCGGCAGCTCCGTCCGGATCCGGTCCAGCAGCTTTGCCACCTCGGTCTCGTTGCCGACATCGGCGGCGAAGGTGTGGATGCGGCACCGGTAGCGCTCAGTGATGCCATCGATCGCGCGTTGTACGTCCGCATCGGGCGCGCGCCGGCTGGTCAACACGATGTCACCGGCACCGAGTTGGGCTAAATACGACGCCGTGTGCAGGCCGATTGCACCGAGTCCACCGGTGACCAGATAGCTCCGATCACCCCGCGGCTGCAGTCGGTTCGGGATTTGCAGCACGATCTTCCCGATATGCCGCGCTTGCTGCATACGGCGAAACGCCGTCTTCGCCTCTGTCAACGGGTAGATCTCGACAGGCAGAGGTGCCCATTCGCCGCTGGCCAACCCGTCCGATACCTGCGCCAGGAGGCCACGAATTTGCTCGGGGTCTTCTACGGTAGTCGCGTCCAGCGCAACGATCTCATAGGCGATATCGGGACGAGCCGCCGCCATCTGTTCGCGTGTCCAGATGTCGCGTTTGGCGATCTCGGCGAATCGGCCATTCTGGGCGGTGGCCCGGACGGTCGCTTCGACGAACCCCTCATTGGTCAGGCTGTTGAGTACCACGTCGACGCCGGCTCCGTCGGTGTCGGCGAGGATTTGGTCGGCGAAATCCGTGCTCCGCGAGTCGTAGACGTATTCCACACCCAGCTTGCGCAGTGTCGCGCGTTTGTAGGCACTGGCGGTGGCGAAGACGATCGCACCGTGCTGCTGCGCCATCTGGACGGCGGCCAACCCGACCCCGCCGCTGGCGGCGTGAATGAGCACACGGTCACCGGGCTTCAGCTGCGCCCAGTCGAACGCCAGCCGGGCCGTGAGTGCCGCAGCGGGAATGCTCGCCGCCGCGACCGCGCTGAGCGCGTCAGGCACCGGCGCCAGCAACTGGACCGGCACATTGAACCGGCTGGCGAACGCACCCTGCATGAAGCCGAAGACGCGCTGGCCGACTTCGAGTCCGGTGACGCCGTCTCCTAACAGCGTGACGACACCGGAGAAGTCACCGCCGATCGGGCCAGGGTCGCCAGGGTAGAGACCCAGCACATTGAGCACGTCCCGGAAGTTCAAACCGGCTGCCTCAACCCGGATCTGCACATAGCCCGCATCCGGTGGCGGCACTTCCGCTTCGGCCAGACGCAGGTTGTCGATCGCACCGCGTTCAGAGGGCGCTAGGACGTAGTCGGTTGCGCGCGGTAACGTGAGATGACCGCTGCGCGCCCATGGCAGTAGTCGGGATGCCAGGAATTTGCCTTGTCGTAGTGCGAGTTCGGGTTCGTCGATCGGTGTGGCCAGCAGGGTGGTCAGCGCGTGCACGGCTTTCTGCGATCCGTCGTAATCGACCAGCTTGCAGCGCAGGGCCGGCTCCTCGTTGACGATGGTGCGCCCGAGTCCCCACAGCGCCGCTTGCACCGGGTCGACCGGCTCGCCGGATTCCGTCGCCACCGCCCGCTCGGTGATGATCCACAGCCCGCCGGGAAGTTTCATCGACCCATCGCCCTGCACGGTGTGCACGATGCTGAGCAGGTGGGCGATCTCGTTCTCCAGCCGCGCAGCAGATTCAGCGCTCGACTCTTCTTTACTCGACCCGGTGCTGCGCACGACGATGCCGGCGAACGGCATACCGCGCTCGTGGGCCCGTGCCACCAGCTGCCCCATGGGCTCTAGACTCGCGGTCTGGTCAAAGGAGAGGCAGCCCGGCAGTTCGGCCGCCAGCTCTTCGAATCCGGAAACCAGCCATGTTCCAGCGACGTTTCCGATGCCATCGATCGACGGCGGAGACGGCACCTCGTGCCAGCCGAGGCTGTACAGCAGCCGGGTGGCATCGCCGCCGAGTCCGCGCAACAACGCTTCTCGAGGCGCTCGTTTGACCGTGAACTCGCGAATCCCACCCAGATAGCGGCTGTCCCGATCGACGAAATCAAGGTCGAAAACCTGAGTCTCGGCGTCCAGGGCGCTGGTGTGCCACCTGGCGCGGCAATAAAACCGCCGAGGCATCTTCTCCCGCAGCGTGACTTGCCCGTACCGCAACGGCAAGAACAGATCGTCTACTCCCTGTTCGGCCGCAAGGAGTGCCGGGAACGCCGGGAAGGCCACACCGGTGCACAGGTCGAGCAGCACCGGGTGCATCGGCTCTGTTGCGAGCTGTTCGGCGAGTTCTTCGCCGACGGTGATATCGCCGATCGCCTCGCCCTCGCCGAGCCACAGCGACTTCAGGGAACCGGACCAGTTAGGTCCCCACGTCAGCTCCATGCCGGCGAAGGTGTCGAACAGCTCCTGCGGCCGCATGCGTTGCATCCGCTCGATAGCCGTGTCGACGGGATCCGCCGGGTCGGATACCGGCTCCTCGTCGACACCAGAGGTAACCGTGCCATCGGCGTTCAACGCCCATACGGCATCGTTAACACCGTATGGGCGGCTGTGTACCCGGAAGCTCCAGCCACCGGCGTCCTCGATCGGATGCAAGGTCAGCTGTACCTCTCGGGAGTCTTTGTCGCCCAGAATGATCGGTTCATAGAAGAAGACATCTTGCACCCGCGCCGGAGGTCCAACGGCGGCCAGCGCCATCGCCGCGTACGTGGCGCCCGGAACGACGACGGCGCCATAGATGACGTGGTCGCAAAGCCACGGCTGCGATTTCACCGATAGCTTGCTGGTGTATACGGAGTCGCCAGAGGCGAGATCTTTGGCGCTACCCAGGATGCCGGATACCGCGGTGCCATCGACGGCGATACCGGAAGTCTTCGGCCAGAAGCGACGGCGCTGGAACGGATAGGTGGGCAGTTCGAGTCTGCGGCGAGGTTGCTGACGCAACGCAGCGAACTTTGGCCGATGGCCGCTGACATAGGCCGCGGCCAGCGCTTCGGTAATCTGACGCCGGTCACCGACACCCTTTCGTAGTGAAACAATCGCGCGCGGGGCGGTCAAATGTTCCGGCCAGACCTGCACCGCAGTCCCGGTCAGAACCGGTTGCGGGCCGATCTCCATCAACACCGAACACCCCAGCCCCGCCACGGTGCGCACGCTTTCGGCGAACTGCACCGGCTGGCGGGAATGCCGCCGCCAATATTGGGCGTCCAGTGAGGCATCCGCCATCAGCACGGTACCGGTGCGGTTGCAGACCAAGGGCAACGTCGGCACAGCGAACTGCAACCGTGCTGCGTAAGACTCGAATTCGGCGAGTACCGGCTCCAGCAGTTCCGAGTGGAAGGCGTGGCTGGTCTTCAACCAACTGCAGCGGATTCCGTCATCGCCAAATTTGGCGACTAGCTGTTCTAGATCCTCTCCCGGACCCGAGAGCACCGTGTTGGGGCCGTTGTAGGCGGCAACTGACACCCGGGGCGATTCCTTGGCGACTGCCTCGATGTGCTTGGCGTCGGTGAACACGGCGACCATTCGGCCACCCTCGGGCAGGCTGCCGAACAGCCTGCCGCGCTCGGCCATCAGCCGTGCCCCGTCCTCAAGGCTGAAAACCCCGGCCACACAGGCCGCCGCGTACTGACCTACGCTGTGCCCCAGCACCACATCGGGCTCGACGCCCCACGACTGCCACAGCCGGGCCAGGCCCATCTCGACGGCGAAGAGCGCCGGCTGGGCAAACGATGTATGCCGCAGTGCTTCCCCGGTCGCGCCTTCGCCACCGGTGCGCCTGTCGGGGGCGAACAGCACCTCCAGCAACGGGCGCGGCAGTATCTGACTGACCGCGTCCGCGCAACGTGTCACTGTTTCTGCGAAAACCGGCTCTGCCTGGAACAGTTCACGCGCCATCCCCGGATGCTGGCTGCCCTGCCCGGTGAACAGCCACGCCGTCGTTGGCCGGTCAGCGCACTCGCCGCGCAGCACACCGGGACGCAGCCGGTTCTCGGCCAACTCGGCCAGGACCTCAGTGGCGCTATGGACCGAATCCACGACCAGCGCAGCCCGGTGTTCGAAATGCGAACGCCCTACTCCGGCAGTGAAACACACGTCAGTGATGTCGACGTCCGGGTGCGTGTTCAACCAGGTTCGGTAACGCTGCGCCAACGCCACCAGCGCCTGCGGTGACCGCGCCGACAGCGCCAGCACATTGACCGACTCATCTGGGCGGTCCGACTCCTGCGCCACCGCGAGGTCGCTTGCCGGTTGAGCCGGCGCCTCCTCGATCAGCACGTGTGCGTTCGTGCCGGTGAATCCGAAGGAGCTTACACCGGCGCGCCGCGGTCTGCCGTTGGTGTGCCACGGGATCGCCGTGTCCACGACGCGAACCGGCAACGAGTCCCACGGGATGTGCGGTGACGGTTTGTCAAAGTGCAGGCTCTGCGGCAGCACTTGGTGCTGCAGCGACAACACCACCTTGATCAGACCGGCGGCCCCTGACGCCGACTCGAGATGACCGATGTTGGTCTTCACCGATCCCATCAGCAACGGCCGGTCCGTGTCACGGCCGGCGCCATAAACGGCGCCGGCTGCCTGTACCTCGATCGGATCACCCAGCGGGGTACCCGTCCCGTGCGCCTCGAGGTAGTCGACGTCTCCGCCAACCAAACCAGCGCGAGCCAGTGCTGTGCCGATAAGTCGTTGTTGTGCACCACCGTTGGGCACCGTCAAACCGCTGGAGGCGCCGTCTTGGTTGACGGCGCTGCCCGGTATGGTCGCGGCAATCCGGTCGCCTTCGCGCACCGCATCGCTCAGCCTCTTGAGCACCAGAACTCCGCAGCCTTCACTGCGTACGTAGCCGTCTGCGGAGGCGTCAAAGGTCTTGCATCGCCCGGCGGGGGACAGCATCCTGGCACGTGAGGCGGCGATAACGGTTACCGGACTCAGCAAGACGTTCACTCCACCGGCCAACGCCAGATCGCAGTCGCCGAAGCGCAATGCCTGGCAGGCCTGATGGACGGCCACCAACGACGAGCTGCATGCGGTATCGACCGCCACTGCCGGGCCTTCGAGACCGAGCGCGAAGGCAACTCGGCCGGAAATGGCATTGAGCGCATTGCCGGTGATGAAGTGGGGCTCGATTTTGTCCATCGACTCCGACGACAGCAGATGCGCATACTCGTTGGCAGCCACCCCCACGAAGACGCCGGTCCGGCTGCCGCGCAACGCGGACGGCGCGTACCCAGCCCTTTCCAAACCCTCCCAAACCGTTTCGAGCATCAGCCGCTGCTGAGGCTCGATCCACACCGCTTCTCGCGGGGAGATCCCGAAGAATTCCGGATCGAATCCGTCGATTCCGTCGATGAATCCGCCCAAGCGGCTGTAAATCTTGCCCGGGGTCTCTGGATCCGGGTCGTAGAACTCGTCGATGTCGAATCGGTCTTCCGGGACTTCCCGGATCGCATCGATACCGCCGGACAATATCTCCCAGAACGCTTCTGGATCGGGCGCACCGGGGAAACGGCATGACACCGCGACGATCGCAATCGGCTCATCGGTGCACGTCGTCACTGCTGACACCGGCGCGGGCACTGACTTGGCCGCCGCCTGCTCGCCGAGGTCGAGCACGTCGCCGAGCAGGTAATCAACCACGTCGGACAGACGTGGGTAATCCATCGCCAGGGTCGCCGGTATCTCGGTACCCACGCCTTGCTCGATGCGGCGCCGCAATTCGACGGCCATCAGCGAATCCATGCCGAGATCGAAGAATCCCGCGTCCTCGCGGATTTCCGCACTATCGACGCGCGTCACCTCTGCTACCGCGTCGCGAAGGTAATCTGCCAGAAGCTTCCTGCGCTGCTGCACCGGAGCGCCTGTGAGCCGCTCGACCAGCTCGGTCTTCCCGGATGCCGTTGGTGCCGGCACCGCACCGGGCACCTCGCGCTGCAGCTCCGCCAGGAATGCGCGCCGGCCCGCCTGCTGGTAGAGCGGCAGGAAGCGGGTCCAGTCGACCCGGGCCACTATTCCTTGGACGGGGCCCGGTACTGAGCTCTGCGCGGAAGCCGTCATGAGGTCGGCCACACCGGCCAGGGCATCGGCCGGTGACAACGTTCGGATCCCGCGCTTATCCAGTCGCACACGAGCCTCCTCGTCGGCCATGCCCGTCGACCACGGACCGAAATTGACGCTGATACCGGGGACGCCCTGCTCGCGCAGCCGCCAAGTCAGACCGTCGAGGAAGGCGTTAGCCGCGCCATAGGCGCTCTGGCCGAATCCTCCCCAAACTGAGGCTATCGAGGAGGTACTGAGGAAGAAATCCAGCTGCAGTTCGCTGGCTGCTTCACTCAAATGCCAGGCACCCCAGACTTTCCCGGCGAAAACCCGATCCACTTCGGCATCGTCCAGGGTGCTCAGCGGGGTGGTACCGATCTCGCCTGCAGCATGGACGATGCCGGCCAACGGCGGAAGTTCGGCCTGCACGGCGGCCAACAGGCGCGCGACGTCGTGCGCATCGGCGACATCGGTGGCGAACAATCGGAATTGACAATTGTGCTGTTCGCTCAACGTGGCGATGCGCTGTTGTGCGGCATCGCCCGGCGAGCGCCGGCCGGCCAGCACCAGATGCCGGGCGCCGTGGGCGGCCAGGTATCCTGCGATCTCAAGCCCGACCGCCCCCAGCCCTCCGGTCACCAAATACGTTGCGTCATCACGCAGCGCCAACGGCGCCGTGCTTGGCTGCCTGGCCTGTCGAACCAGCCGGGGCAGGTCCACCGCTTGATCGCGCAGCGCGCTCTGATCTTCGCGGCGCGGTTCCGTCGCGACCTGGTCGATCAACCGCGACCATTCGTCGGCGGTGCCTTCACCCAGATCCGCCAGCCCGCCCCAAACTTGCGGATGCTCCAGCGAGGCGGCCCGACCGAATCCCCACAGACAACTCTGGTCCGGTGAAACGGCGTCGGCGTCGGTGACTCGTTGCGCGCCTCGGGTGACCACCCAGATGGGTCTGCGCAGTTCGGCGGCGACCGCGGCGCGGAAGAGTCGTCGGGTTCCGCCCAAGACTCGGTGTTGCATCCGCAGCAGCGACCGCATCGACGGCCCGGTGTCAGAATCGAGGGCCGCGACATGCAGGA
>NZ_JBYCKY010000183.1:0-3746 GCF_057473605.1 Mycobacterium sp. TH-M82
TCGTAGTACTGGTGGTGCCGGTTGCCGAAGGTGACGTTGTTCATCGTTCCGGAGCCTTCGGCCTGCACCCCGAGCGCGCCGAGCAGCGCGCCGGTGATCTGCTGTGAGGTCTCCACGTTGCCGGCTACGACCGCGGCCGGATACGTCGGTGCGAGCAGCGACCCGGCCGGGACTTCGATGTGCAGTGGACGCAGGCAGCCGTCGTTGAGCGGTATCTCGTCGTCGACCAACGTCCGGGACACGTACAGCACCGCGGCGGCGGTCACCGAGGACGGCGCGTTGAAGTTCGTGCCCGACTGGGGTGAGGTTCCGGTGAAGTCGATCGTCGCGCTGCGGGTGGCGCGGTGCACGGCGATACGGACGACGATCACCGCACCGGAATCCGTCCGGTAGCGGTACTCGCCGCCGCCAAGGCGGTCGATGACGCGGCGCACCGCCTCTTCGGCGTTGTCCTGAACGTGGCGCATATAGCCCGAAACTACGTCAATACCCCAGTAAGATACCATCTTTCGGATCTCGTCGACGCCTTTCTGGTTGGCGGCGACCTGTGCGCGGAGGTCGGCGAGGTTGGTGTCGGGATCGCGGGATGCGAAATCTCCGTCGGTGAGCAGGCGCCGGGTCTCGGTTTCGCGGAACCGTCCGCCTTCCACCAGCAGCCAGTTGTCCAACAGCACGCCCTCCTCGCGGATCGTGTGACTGTTGGCGGGCATGGAACCGGGTGTGATGCCACCGATCTCAGCGTGGTGGCCCCTCGATGCGACGAAGAAGAGGACACGCTGGCCGGCCTCATCGAAAACCGGGGTGATCACGGTGATGTCCGGCAGGTGGGTGCCGCCGTGATAGGGGTCGTTGACCGCGTACACCTGACCGGGCTGCATGCGGACGCCGTTTCCCGAACGGCGCCGGATCACCTCCCTGACGGTGGCGCCCATCGAGCCGAGATGCACCGGGATGTGTGGCGCGTTGGCGATAAGGTTGCCGTCCGGATCGAATAAGGCACAGGAGAAATCCAGTCGCTCGCGGATGTTCACCGACTGGGCGGTTGCCTCCAGCCGCGCGCCCATCTGCTCGGCGATCGACATGAACAGGTTGTTGAAGATCTCCAGCCGGACCGGGTCGGCAGTGCTGTCCTCGGTGTCCGGATCCGGCGTTTCCAGGGCGGCGGTCCGCTGGATCAACAGGTGCCCGGTGTCGGTCATCGTCGCCCGCCAGCCGTCGTCGACAACGGTGGTGGCGTTGGCCTCGGTGATCATCGCCGGGCCGGCCACGGTGTCCGCCGGTCGCATGAGCTCCCGCCGATGCAGCGGTGCGTCGACCCACCCGCCACCCCGGTAGAGCCGGATGGTTGTGGTCTGCTGCCCGGTGCCGATGGGCGGGTCGGCGTCCCAACAGGACAGATCGGGTTGTTCGGCAAGCCCGATCGCCTCGACCGTGACCGCACCGGCGATCAGCGGGCGGTCCATCACGAACGAGTACATCCGGTGATGCACTGCCTCGAACTCCGCCTCCATGACCCCGATTTCACCGAGCTCGACCGGGATCGCGGTGTCGGTTCCGTCGTAGCGGAGATGTACGTGGCGAGCCACCCGGATCGATCCGCTCGCGACGCCCTGGTCGGTGAGGTCGGCACGCGCCGTCTGCTCGAGTGAGTCCGCGACACCGGTCAACTTCGCCAAAGTGCCGCAGGTGAGCCGGATTTCCAGGGAATGCTCGCGCATAGCGACGGTATCGGCCAGCCCGATGCCCAGCGCGGAAAGCACACCGGCCATCGGCGGCACCAGCACCGTGCGCATACCGAGTTCGTCGGCGACCGCGCACGCGTGCTGGCCCCCGGCACCGCCGAACGTGGTCAGCACGTAGCGGGTGACGTCATGTCCCTTCTGGATGGAGATCTTCTTGACCGCGTTGGCCATGTTGGCCACCGCGATCCGCAGGAACCCCTCGGCGACCTGTTCCGGTGAACGCCCGTCGCCGGTGTGCGCCCGGATTTCGCCGGCCAGGGCGGTGAAGCGGCGCCGCACGATCTGGTCGTCGAGCGGCTGGTCGCCGCCCGGCCCGAAGACGGCCGGGAAGTAGGCGGGCTGGATGCGGCCGAGCATCACGTTGGCGTCGGTGACGGTCAGCGGGCCGCCGCGGCGGTAGCAGGCCGGGCCGGGGTCCGCACCCGCCGAGTCCGGCCCCACCCGGTAGCGGCTGCCGTCGAACCGCAGGATCGACCCGCCGCCCGCGGCGACGGTGTGGATGTCCAGCATCGGAGCCCGCAGTCGCACGCCGGCAACCTCGGTGGTGAACACCCGCTGGTATTCGCCCGCATAGTGCGACACATCGGTGGAGGTGCCGCCCATGTCGAAGCCGATGACGTGGTCGAACCCGGCCAGCGCCGACATCCGAACCATGCCGACGATGCCACCGGCGGGGCCGGAGAGGATCGCGTCCTTGCCCCGGAAGTGATGGGCCTCGGCCAGGCCGCCGTTGGACTGCATGAACATCAGGCGAACGTCGGACAGTTGGTCGGCCACCCGGTTGACGTAGCGGCGCAGCACCGGCGACAGATAGGCGTCGACCACGGTGGTGTCCCCGCGCGGAACCAGTTTCATCAACGGGCTGACCTGGCAGGACAGCGAGATCTGGGTGAAGCCGACCTGTTCGGCCAGCTTGCCGATCTGCCGCTCGTGCTCCGGGTACAGATAGCTGTGCATACACACCACCGCGACGGCACGGATCCCGTCGGCGTGCGCCCGCCGCAGCTGGTCGCCGAGCGCTTCGAGATCGGGCGCCCGCAACACCGTGCCGTCGGCGGTGACCCGTTCGTCGACCTCGACGGTGCGCTCGTAGAGCGGCTCGGGTACCACGATGTGCCGGTCGAAGATGCGTGGCCGGTTCTGGTAGCCGATGCGCAGCGCGTCGCCGAAACCGCGGGTGATCACCAGCAGCGTGCGCTCTCCGGTGCGCTGCAGCAGCGCGTTGGTCGCGACGGTGGTGCCCATCCGCACCGTGTCGACCAGCTGGGCCGGGATCGGGGTGTCCGCACCGATTTCCAGCAGAGCGCGGATCCCGGCCACGGCGGCATCGCGGTAACGCGACGGGTTCTCGGACAGCAGTTTGTGTGTCGACAGGCTCCCGTCCGGTCGGCGCGCCACAATGTCGGTGAACGTACCGCCCCGGTCAACCCAGAACTGCCACCCAGCCACGCTCACATTGTGCCCGTGTGCGCCGGCTCCACCGGTTATGCGGCAATGCCGTTGAGGTCGGTCAGCACGTCCTCGGAAAGGCTCAACTCGGCGGCAGCGACGTTATCCCGCAGATGCGCGACCGACGATGTGCCGGGGATCAACAAGATGTTCGGGGAGCGGCGGAGCAGCCACGCCAGCGCGACGGCAAACGGTGTCGTGTCGAGCCGGGTGGCGACGGTGTGCAGCGTGTCGGACTGCAGCGGGGTGAAGCCACCGAGCGGGACGACTGGCACATAGGCGATGCCTTGCGCGGCAAGCGAATCGACGAGGTCATCATCGACTCGGTGGGCAAGGTTGTAGTGGTTCTGCACGCAGACAATCGGCGCGATCGATTGGGCCTCAGCGACCTGTTCGGCGGTGACGTTGCTGACCCCGAGATGTCTGATCAGTCCCTCCTGCTGCAGTTGCGCGAGTGCGGTGAACGGCTCGGCGATCGAGCCCGGCTCCGGGTTGGCGAACCCGCCGACGCGCAGGTTGACGACATCGAGTTTCTCCAGGTCGAGGTTTGCCAGG
>NZ_JBYCKY010000184.1:0-3813 GCF_057473605.1 Mycobacterium sp. TH-M82
TCAGGGCACGGTCACTGACCGTCCCGTGACCTCGTTCGCACGGCTGCGGGATGCCGCCGTCCGCCGCGCCGAGCACGCCTTGACCGTGCCTGACCGACCTGTGCCCGTGCCCGTGCCTGACCGACCTGTGCCCGTGCCCGCCGTGAACGACCCCGTGCCCGTGCCCGTGCCCGTGCCTGTGCCCGAAACGGTCCGTGACCGCCCTGTGCCCGACCGTGTGAACGACCGACATCTGTCCGAGGCACGGGAGCTGCTGGGTCGGACCGGGAAACGAACGCCCGTCGCCAACGTCGCCGCCGTGCTGTCGGCGCTGGACGACGGCACCCCCGTCGCCGCCATCGCCGCCGAGCTGGGCATGGGGGAGAGAACGGTGCGGGAGCTGCGGGATGCCCGTCGACCGCACCTGGTCGGGCGGGTCGGATAGCCCGCTACGGACCCCCGCTACGGGCAGGGGCTGTCCGTAAGTGGTTTCGGTGACCTCGTTGTGTGTTCAAAAAACTAGCTTCACCTGCGGCGTTTCCACCCTTCCCGGAAGCCTCCCACGCCGCTACGGACCCCGCTACGGCGGGCGCTACGTACCCTGCTACGTACCCTGCTACGGGCATCGCTACGGACACCGCTACGAACCCCGAAACGCCCCTGACCTGGGACGATGTGGAAACGTGCAGGTCAGGGGCGTGTTTTTACCCCCGCCGGCGGGGTCTGGACAGCCCTGGACCCTGACCGAACCCGCCGTGAGCCCCTGGACCGTGAGCCCCGTGCCCGAGTGACCGTGCCTGTGCCTGTGCACGTGTGCCCGAGTGACTGACTGACTGACTGTGCACGTGTGCCCGTGACCGTGCACGTGTGCCCGTGAGCCCCGTGCCCGTGCACGTGTGCCCGAGTGCCCGAGTGACTGTGTGCCCGAGTGACTGTGTGACCGCCGAGTGCCCGTGCACGTGTGACCGCCGAGTGCCCGTGCACGTGTGACCGCCGAGTGCCCGTGCCCGTGTGCCCGTGCCCGAGTGCCCGTGACCGTGCATGACCGAGTGACTGTGTGCCCGCCGAGTGCCCGTGACCGTGCACGTGCCTGTGACCGCCGTGTGCCCGTGTGACCGACCACCGTGCCCGTCCCGTGCCCGTCACCGCGCCGTGCCCGAATTTGCTGACCGAGCCCCGTGACCGCCGCGTGCCCGTCCCGCGCCCGTCCCGTGCCCGTCCACGGCGTCCGTCCCGAATTTGCTGCCATGACCGTACCCACGGGGAAAAGAAATAGCCCCGGGGATTCCCGGGGCTATTCCTGTTCACCACACACGAAAGGAGGTGATCTCATCGTATCATGCACCACTGGCGATGTATGAATATTCGTGATAGTGTATAACCATGCTTACCTTGACGACCCTGGACGAGGACACGTCGGTCATCGCCGAACGCTTGTCGCACGCCCACGAGCAGGTGCGTTTCCACGCCGATGCCTACCGCAAGTCGTGGGATGAGCGCGCCGCGCTGGCACGCGAGCTTCACCGCGTCCGTGAATATCCATGCAGCCGCATCGCCCGCGAGCTGGGCGTCGTCGAGCGGACGGTGTGGACCTGGGTTCATAAGTCGGAGAAGGAAGGGAAGTGACGTGGCAATCGACATCGCCATCGACAGCGCCGTCCTGCGTCGAGCCGCCGCCGCCCTCGCCGCCCGCGCCGCCGCCATCCGTCGCAGCGCGACGGCGATGGGACAGCTCACGGGAGCCGCCGAGTCCGAGTCCGCCGAGTTCATCGCTAAGCACGGACCGATGGGGAGTTATCACTCCGCTGTGTCATCCCTGACGGCGCTCGCGGACAAGTGCGGAACGGAAGCCGGCACTGCCTGTGAGCGTCTCCAGGCGAAGGCGGCGGAGTTGTCCACGCTCGCCGACGGGCACGATGCGACCGAGGACAAGAATGCCCAGGGCATGACGAAAATCCCCACCGAGACCTTCACCATCTAGGAGACCTACCGTGCCGTCATCATCAAGCGAGTTCGCGTTCCAGAACGGTGCGGAACAATTCCACACCTTCGCCGACAGCCTTGACTCCCTGCCCGCGCTCGAACCTGTCGAAGGCGAGGGCGCGACAATCGACGCCGTGAACACGCTCATCCAGGAGCAGCGGCAGTGGGAATCAAGCATGTCGATGAAAGCGTCCGAAATCGCCCAGGCGTGCACACAGCAGCACGGGGTGGACACCACGCTCGCTCACGCCCCGTCGGTTCAGGACGTTGCCGAGGCGAAGAGCCGATTCGAGGAAGCTCACGGAGACGACAAGGTCAAGAAGCTGTCCGAGTACCGGGAGGTCAAGGACAAGCACGACTCGGCGGTGGCGACCCACGCGTCGGGCACCACCCCCACGGTGGGGACGTTGGGCTCGGTGGAGATGCCGACCGCACCAGGCGGCGGTCATTGGGGGCATGACTTGGGCGGCGGGAGCACCGCGCCGCGAGTCGACCCCAGTACGCCTCTGCCGATGTCGGACCCGGGCACGTCGCTGTCCGGGGACACGGACACGGGCGGCACCTCCCCGCCGATGCCGGACAAGTTTGGTTATCCGCAGATGTCGCCGGCGCAAATGCCATCGCAGCCTCAGGCAATGCCGTCGTCGGGGGCCGGCGGCATGGGGTATCCGTCCATCCCGCCAATGGGGGGTGCGCCACGTGTCGGCGACCGCAAGCCTGTGGAAGTCAAAGACCCACTCGATGACCTCAGGACAGCCCTTGCCGGTGACACCCCCGTACCGGCGCCGGTGCCTGTTGACCGTGGCTCAACAGCAACCGGGGTGACAACGAAAGCCGATGTGTCCGGAATGAACCGCCCGGCGGTGGGAGCCGCGCCGCCGGTCGCCGCGCCGCCGCCACCGCCGATGATGTCAGGTCCGATGGGCGCCGGCGTTCCCGGAGGTGGCGGCGGTGGGAAACCCAAGCCCCGCCCGGACATTAAATCGGCGGACCCCGTCCAGCACGGACACACGTCGATTCAGGATGCTGTCGAGGGCGGCATCCTCGGCAGCGCCACCAGTGCCGAGCCGAGATTCAAGGATGAAACGCCCCGTGCCAAGGATGAACCGCACGTGTTCGGTGACTATCCATGGGAGCGAACGTGACTCGCCGCGCCGCCGCAGTGGCGTTCGCGGCGCTGGCGTTGGCGACGTCGGGATGCACGAAGTCGGTGGACGGACAGCGTGGTTACGCCGAGGCAATGTCGGCGCAGGCGCAGCATGAACGGACCGATATTTCGACGGCGACCACCGCTACCGCCGCGCCGACGGCGACCGTGACCACCGCCGCGCCGTCGTCGATTCCGTCCACGGACCTGACACTGTTCGAGCTGATTTCGGCAGTAAGCAAAGACGCGACCCGGTACTGGGCGGCGCATGGGGCGGGATTTCCCACGCCATCGGTGTCTACGGATTTCGACTCCATGCCCTGCCATTCACACGACCCCATGATGTCGATATGCGATGGGACTATCTACTACCGCACGGAAGCGTTGGGTGAACTCCGCCGCGACGACGACATGCTTGTCGAGGAGGGTGTGGCGCACGAAGTCGGGCACGCTTTGGCGCACTACACGGGAAACGACAACGTGGACAACTACACCAACGAGACACGCGCCGATTGCGCGAGCGGCGCGTACACGGCGTTCCAATTCGACATCCCCGAGTCCCGCGCCGTCGAGCTGTTCGACCTGACCCCGATGTACAACCGGGACGGTCAGCCGACCAAGGCGTTCACGACCGGGTTCGAGACCCAACGCGACGGTGGGGACACCGTGTCCGTGTGCACGACCTACACCATGAGGGGGCACTG
>NZ_JBYCKY010000185.1:0-1486 GCF_057473605.1 Mycobacterium sp. TH-M82
GGTCCCCAGTGCGGTGTCCGACAGGTCGGCGCTTTCCAGGTCGAAAACCCAAGCTTGACAACCCTCGTCAGGAATGACGGCGTGCGCCCGCCGTTGAGCTCAGGTGGCGCTGCGTTCGTCGGCGCCCATGGCGTTCAACACCGCAACGCGGGTGTCCAGCGGGCCGGAGACCGCCCGCGCACCACCGCCGGTGCGCAGCAGCTCACGGCGCTGGTCGGGGTCGTGCTCGGCGGGCTCGGTGGTGTCGATGAACCGCTCGACGACGTCGACGAAGCGGTCGGGGTCGTCATGGAACGGGAAGTGCCCGGCGCCCTCGAAAATCTCCAACCGCGAACCGGGCATCGCCGCGTGC
The DNA here is from genome assembly GCF_057473605.1 of Mycobacterium sp. TH-M82. NCBI lineage: Bacteria > Bacillati > Actinomycetota > Actinomycetes > Mycobacteriales > Mycobacteriaceae > Mycobacterium > Mycobacterium sp. TH-M82. Next base: position 353 of record NZ_JBYCKY010000185.1, read on the forward strand.
GCCATCCGAGCATGACCGACCGGCACCACCACATCCTCTGTGCCCCAGATGATTTGCACCGGAACCGACTCCATCAGGTAACAGCGGTCCAGCATGGTGACCAGCTGGCCGCGCCAGTCCACCACCGCCCGCAGGGTGCGGGCGAACGCCGTGGAGGCCGGCGGCTCGGGCAGATCGGCCAGCACTCGCAGTACGTCGGGCAGGTCGCGGCCCAATCGGGTCGATCCGAGTACCCGGCCGACGGTGTGTCCGGCGATCTGCAGCGTGGGCAGCACCAACGGCAGCCGCAGCAATGCCAGCGCTTCGCCGCCCATCGGCAGTGAGGCCCAGCGCAGCACGATGTTGACGTCTTTGGTGACTCCTCCGGTGGCGACCAGGATCAGCCGGTCGACCAGTTGCGAGAACTGGTAGGCGAACTGCATCGCCACGCCGCCGCCGAGCGAATGGCCGAGAACCGTGACGCTGTCGATGCCGAGCACCGACAGCAGATCGCGCATCCCGTTGGCGTAGGCCGCCACCGAGTAGTCGGCGCGCGGCTTGTCCGACTGCCCGTGGCCCAGCAGGTCGACGGCGATGACGGTGAACCGCTGGGCAAGCTTGGCCTGCACGGTTTCCCAGGTGGTGGAGTTGTCGCCGATCCCGTGGATCAGCAGGATCACCGGGCCCGATCCGGCGATCCGGTAGGCCCGTCGATAGCCGTGGATGGTGCGAAACCGCAGCGACGGCGCCACCGCGCGCACCGACCGGAGATTGGGCTTGCGCTGTGTCATCTCGCCAACCTCGTCGTCGGGCCGGGGCGGGGCCCAGGCCGGGTCGTCGTCCGCGTGAGCGGTGACAGACGTATCGTAACGGGCGCGGCCACCACATGAGCCGTCTCCCGCGCGCGTGCTTACTTCAGCAGCGCGACGAACTTCTCCTGCGGGGTGGCGGGCTGCAGCGGGTGATCCAGCGGCTCGGTCCCGGGCAGCCGCAGCTGCGGGTCGGCGAACGCCCGGTAGGCCTTGTCGCCGGCCAGTCGCGCGAGCAGGTAGCCGGTGAGCAGCGCCCGCACCCGCCGCTGCGTGCGACGATCCGACGTCGGCAACCCGAAGAACCCCGCCAGCCTGCGGCCCTGCGGCAGGCCGGCGGGCGACG
>NZ_JBYCKY010000186.1:0-5072 GCF_057473605.1 Mycobacterium sp. TH-M82
TTTGCTGGGGTACCAGGACTCGAACCTAGAATGGCTGAACCAGAATCAGCTGTGTTGCCAATTACACCATACCCCATTGACCGGCTGAAACCGCTGGTCAGAACGCCGGGTATGCGCTGCGGCCAACCACTTCGAGCCGACGTGCAGACTACCAAAGATCTCCGAATCGATCCTTTATGGTGTTTCCCGGTTTCCCAGGCATGCCCGTAGGCGCCCGAGGCTGCGATCGCGGCCCAGCAATTCCAGCGACTCGAACAGCGGCGGGCTCACAGCCGCTCCGGTCACGGCTACCCGGATCGGGCCGAACGCCTTGCGCGGTTTGAGCGCCCGCTTCTCCACCAGCGCGGCTTTCAGTGCAGCCTCGATACAATCGCCGGTCCAGTCCGCCACCCCCTGCAGCGCGGTGATAGCGGCGTCCAGGATCGGGGCAGCCTCGGGCCCCAGCTCCTTGGCCGCGGCGCTTGGGTCGATCGCGTATTCGTCATCGTTGAAAAACCTCAGCAGCCCCCACGCGTCGCCGAGCACGACAATGCGCGTCTGCACAAGTGCGGCGGCCGCCGCGAACGCCGTGTCGTCCAATCCGGTGCGGCGACCGTGCGCATCCAGGTAAGCGTTCAGCCGGGCGGTGAAATCGGCGGTGTCCAGTCGGCGGATGTGCTCGGCGTTGAGTGCGTCGGCCTTCTTCTGGTCGAAGCGGGCCGGGTTGGAATTGACGTCGACGACGTCGAACGCCGCCACCATCTCGTCGACGCTGAACACGTCACGGTCGTCAGCGATCGACCAGCCCAGCAGTGCCAGGTAATTCAGCAGTCCCTCCGGGATGAAGCCTCGGTCGCGGTGGACGAACAAGTTCGACTGCGGATCACGCTTGGACAGTTTCCTGGTTCCCTCCCCCAGCACCGTCGGCAGGTGGGCGAACTCAGGAATACGCTCGGCTATCCCGATGCGGATCAGGGCAGCATACAAAGCGATCTGGCGCGGCGTCGATGGCAACAGGTCTTCACCGCGAAGCACATGGCTGATCTTCATCAGCGCATCATCGACCGGGTTGACCAACGTGTACAACGGATCTCCACTGGCGCGGGTCAATGCGAAGTCGGGAATAGTTCCGGCGGGGAAGGTCGTCGGGCCACGCACCAGGTCGTCCCAGCTGAGGTCATCGTCCGGCATCCGCAGTCGCACCACGGGTTTACGACCCTCTGCCAGGTAGGCTGCGCGCTGAGCCTCGGTGAGGTCGCGGTCGAAGTTGTCATAGCCCAGCTTGGGGTTGCGTCCGGCCGCGATGTGGCGGGCTTCGACTTCCTCCGGTGTCGAGAAGGCTTGGTATGCCTCCCCGGCGACCAGCAGCCGCGTCACGGCGTCGCGGTAGATGTCGGCACGCTGCGACTGCCGGTACGGGCCGTATGGTCCGCCCACCTCCGGCCCCTCGTCCCAGTCCAGATGCAACCACCGCAAAGCATCGAGCAACGCGAGATAGCTTTCCTCACTGTCACGTTCGGCGTCGGTGTCTTCCACCCGGAACACCAGGGTCCCGCCGGTGTGCCTGGCGTAGGCCCAGTTGAACAGCGCAGTGCGGATGAGACCGACGTGCGGAGTGCCAGTCGGTGACGGGCAGAACCGGACTCGGACGATGGAAGTGGTGGCGGTCACGACTTTCCTTTGCGGATAACCGGATTAGCCAACGTGCCGATGCCTTCGATCGTGATGGCAACGGTGTCGCCATGTTCGATGGGGCCGACGCCGTCGGGGGTGCCGGTCAGGATCAGGTCGCCGGGCAGCAACGTCATCACCGCCGAAATCCATTCCACGATGGCGCCGATATCATGAATCATCATCGAGGTCCGACTCCGCTGTTTGACCACGCCGTTGACCTCGGTGCGCAGTTCCAGGTCAGCCGGGTCGATACCGGTGACGATCCACGGCCCGACTGGGCAGAACGTATCGTGCCCCTTGGCTCGGGCCCACTGGCCGTCCGCCCGTTGTTGGTCACGAGCCGACACGTCGTTGCCGATGGTGTAGCCGAGAATGTTCTCCGCAGCCCGGGCAGCCGGCACGTCCTTGCACGGCCGGGAGATCACCGCGGCCAGTTCACCTTCGTAGTGCACCGGTGATGCCTTGGCGGGCAGCATAATCGGCACGTCCGGTCCGACGATCGCGGTGTTTGGCTTGAGGAATATCACCGGGTCGACCGGGGCGGGTTCGCCCATCTCGGCGACGTGGGCGGCATAGTTCTTGCCGACGCAGATCACCTTGCTGGCCAGGATCGGTGCCAGCAGCCGAACGTCGGCCAGCGGCCAGGACCGGCCGGTGAACGTCGGTGCGCCGAAAGGATGCTCGGCGATCTCACGGGCTGTCATCTCGGCGGGCTCGCCTTCCAGGCTGACGAAGGCAACACCGTCCGGGCTGGCGATTCGGCCGATACGCATCCGAATCAGCCTAGTGGCGATCGCCAGCGCGGCGAAGCCGGGCGCAGCGGGTCGCCACCAACGACCCTGTGGCGATCGCCAGCGCGGCGAAGCCGGGCGCAGCGGGTCGCCACCAACGACCCTGTGGCGATCGCCAGCCCGGCGAAGCCGGGCGCAGCGGGTCGCTGTGCAACCATGGGCGGGTGCCGACGGACTCGATCAGCACCGCCGCTCGCTGGTTAATCGTGGTCATCGCGTTATTGGCGACGCTGAGTTCCTTTGTCTTCGTCAACGGCGTCGCCTTCGTGATCCCGATGCTGGAGACCAAACATGCGACCAACCTTGCCGATGCCGGCCTGCTGGCTTCGATGCCCAGCTTCGGCATGGTGCTGACGCTGGTCGGTTGGGGGGCCCTACTGGACCGGATCGGTGAACGGATCGTGCTCTCCGTCGGCTCGGCGCTGACCGCGGTCGCCACCTACGCCGCGGCGGCAATGCAGTCGCTAGTGGCGGTCGGTGCTTTTTTGTTCCTCGGCGGCATGGCCGCCGCCAGTGCCAACATCGCCAGCGGCCGGCTGGTGACCGGCTGGTTCCCACCGCACCATCGCGGCCTGGTGATGGGGGTCCGCCAAACCGCGCAGCCGCTGGGGATTGCGTTGGGCGCCGCGGTCATCCCCGAACTGGCCGAACAGGGGCTGTCGCGGGCGTTGATGTTTCCGGCTACGGCGTGCGCGCTGTCCACGGTGGCCTGCGCCATCGGGATCACCGACCCGCCCCGGCCGCCGCGAACCGAGGCCCTCGAAGTTCAACTGGCCAGCCCGTACCGTGGTTCGACGGTGCTGGCACGCATCCACCTCGCGTCGGCGCTGCTGATGATGCCGCAGTGCGTCATCGCGACGTTCATGCTGGTCTGGTTGATCGTCAACAGCCACTGGTCAATCGGCTCGGCGGGAGCACTGGTGACCACATCGCAGCTGCTCGGCGCGCTGGGCCGCATCGTCGTCGGCCGCTGGTCGGATCGGGTCGGCACCCGGCTGCGGCCGATACGGACCCTGGCGGTCATCGACACCACTGCCTTGATGCTGCTGGGTTTTGTCGCCCGCACCCACTCGCCGCTGGCCGAGGCGATGATGGTTGTCGCGGCGGTGATCACCGTGTTCGACAACGGGCTGGCGTCCACCGCTGTGGCCGAGCGGGCCGGGCCATATTGGAGTGGGCGGGCGCTGGGCACCCAAAACACCACCCAGCGACTCACCGCAGCGGTCGGTCCCCCGGTGTTCGGAGCGCTGATCGGAGCCGTCGGCTACCCGCTGGCATTTGCCGTGTGCGGGCTGTTTCCGCTGGCCGCTGTGCCGCTGGTACCGGTCAAAGCCGAACCGCCCGGCCGGTCCATCCTCGAGGCGTTGCGCACCCTGCGCGCGCCGCCGGGGCCCATGCCCGAACAGACGGCCCCCTTGGATTAGGTTGGCTAGCCGTCGGTCCGGTCAGCGCCGATGGCTGCACCGCTCGAGGAGCACGCGGTAGCCTCGTCGCGGTGACCCAATCACCTCAATCAGCCCGATCACCCCAATCACCTCAGATCGGCCTGCGTACCCCGACGGTGCCCGACGGCCCCGCCCTATGGCGAATCGCCAAAGACAGCATCACCCTGGACATCAATTCGCCCTACGCCTACCTGATGTGGTGCCGGGATTTTGCCGCCGCGTCGGTGATCGCCGACGTCGAGGGTCGCCCCGCCGGCTTCGTTACCGGCTATCGCCGCCCCGACCGGCCGGACACCCTGATGGTGTGGCAGGTGGCGGTGGACGCCATGTACCGTGGGGCCGGGATCGCTGGCCGTATGCTCGACCACCTGATACAGCGGATGCTGCCCGACGGCGTCGCCTTCCTGGAGACGTCGGTCACACCCGACAACGAAGCCAGCCAGCGGCTGTTCACCGCGTTCGCTCACCGTTGGCATGCCGCTGTGGAGCGTTTCGAGCTGTTCGGCGCCGAACTTTTCCCGGACGATCACCTCCCCGAAGAATTGTTTCGGATCGGCCCGCTGCGGGAAGGTAACACCAGGTGAGGAGGTTTATTCGACAGCGTGAGCGGATCGGGGCCGGAGCGGGGGCGGTGCTCGCGCCCGACAGGGATGGTTGAGATCGGCCTCCGGTTCTCGGTAGAGTCGCTACCGCGCGATGTGAGCCCGGCGGACAGCGCCGGGGTAACCGAGCGGGGTGGTAGGCCGAGCGAGATCGACACAAGGCATGCAGCGTCGCATGCCAGTCGAAGAGCTTTATTGCGCGACGGATTCTGGCCGACCCCGGCAGCGATGTCGCCGCGTCCAAGCAGGCTCGGCCTGTCGTTTCGTTCCGTTTTGTGGATAACGGACGAACGGAGGAACAATGACCTTTTCGACGACCATTTTTGACACCCTCGAATCCGAGGTACGCAGTTATTGCCGGTCGTGGCCGGTGACGTTTGACCGCGCCGCCGGCGCCCACATGTGGGACACCGACGGCCGGCAATACCTGGACTTTTTCGCCGGTGCCGGCGCGCTGAACTACGGCCACAACCACCCCGAGCTGAAGCGGGCGCTGCTGGACTACCTCAGTTCGGACCGGGTGGTGCACAGCCTGGACATGCACACCGTCGCCAAAGCCGAGTTCCTGGAACGGTTCAACG
>NZ_JBYCKY010000187.1:0-11544 GCF_057473605.1 Mycobacterium sp. TH-M82
AGGCGTCGTAGACGATGCGCACACCACCGACGCCGTCGAAGGCCCGTTCGACGCGGGTGGTGGCCATCAGGGCAGCGTACGGTGCCGCACCGGGCTCGGGTAGCTTCGGGTTGCGTCGGGTAGCCTCACCGGCCATGGGACGAGTCGATGACAAAGTTGCACTGATCAGCGGTGGCGCTCGCGGGATGGGCGCCGCACATGCCCGGGCACTGGTCGCCGAGGGCGCCAAGGTCGTCGTCGGGGACATCCTCGACGACGAAGGCGACAAGCTCGCCGAGGAGCTGGGCGAAGCCGCCCGCTTCATCCACCTCGACGTCACCCAGCCCGATCAGTGGCAGGCCGCCGTCAAGACCACCGTCGACTCCTTCGGCAAGCTCAACGTGCTGGTCAACAACGCCGGCATCGCCAGTGGCAACGCGCTGCGAGACCTTGCGCTGGCCGCTTGGCAGAAAATCATCGACATCAACCTGACCGGGACATTCCTGGGCATGCAGGCCGGCGTGGCGCCGATGATCGAGGCCGGCGGCGGGTCGATCATCAACATCTCGTCGATCGAGGGCGTGCGGGGCAGCCCCGGCCTGTACGGCTACGTGGCGTCGAAGTTTGCGGTGCGGGGACTGGCCAAGGCGGCCGCACTTGAGCTGGCCGCGCACAACATCCGGGTGAATACGGTGCTGCCCGGCCTGGTCCGGACCCGGATGACGATCGGCATCCCCGATGATGTCCTGCAGATTCCGCTCGGCCGGGGCGCCCGGCCCGCCGAGGTGTCCGCTTGCGTGCTCTATCTGGCCTCCGATGAGTCTTCCTACTCCACCGGAGCGGACTTCGTCGTGGACGGCGGCCTGACGATCGGGGTGCCCTACAAAACCTCGTAGCGGGTTAGCCGGCCGCAAAGCCCAAGCGAGGGAATGTCATTGCACCGGAATCGAACCGCAGCCGACCCGTGACATAAGTTGACGGCGTTACCGGCCTTGCCATCGTTAGTATTTGGCGTATCGACCTGAGCGCCGAAAGGGCAATCGTGGCATACCCGGCACACCCACGTAGCCGTCTGGCCGCAGCTCCCCGCCGCCTGGCGGCCGGCTGCGCGACGATGGTGCTGTGCCTGATGTCGGCAATCAGTTCCGGACAGCCCGTGGCGCGGGCCGCCGACGGCCGCGACCTGCTGGCTAACGCGATCGCCACCACCCGCGGTTCGTATCTGGTCTACAACTTCGGCGCCGGGCACCCCGCCCCCATGCTCAACGCCGACGGCGGCTGGTATGAAATGAACAACGGCGGGCATCTGATGATCATCAAGGCTGCGTCGCAACGGCTTTCGCCGCACCTGCTGGTAGACAGTCACGCCGGTTACCAGGCACGGTGTGAAGGCGACCCGCGGGCTCGCACCGGCGAGGGACTGTGGCAGGCTTCGGAGGTCTATCCCCCGCTGCAGGCCTGGCAGGTGCTGGGACAGCCGACCATCGCGATCAATGCCAACTTCTTCGACGTGCGCGGCCAGAAGGGTGGCTCGTGGCGGTCTACCGGGTGCAGCTCCCCCCTGGGCGCCTACGTGGACAACACCCGCGGGCAGGGCCGGGCCAACGAGGCGGTCACCGGAACCGTTGCCTACGCCGGCAAGCAGGGGCTCTCCGGCGGCAGCGAGCACTGGTCCACGCTGGCCACTATGATCCTGCCGAGCCACGGTGCACCATATGTGGTGTGGCCCAAGGGAGGTCGCGACGGTGGCGACTACGACGCTGCCGGGCCCGTCGTCGGCGGACTGGTGGACAAGGGTGAACGATTTGTCGCGGTGAGCGGACTCGGGCTGTTGTCGCCGGGAAACACCGGCCAGCTCAATGACGGTGGGCCCAGCGCGGCCCGAACCGCGATCGCCTACTCGAGACCCAAAGATGAGATGTACGTCTTCGAGGGCGGCAACTACACCCCGGACAACATGCAGGATCTCTTCCGTGGCCTGGGCAGCGACACCGCGGTCCTGCTGGACGGCGGCGGCTCGTCGGCGATCGTGCTGCGCCGCGACACAGGCGGCATGTGGGCCGGTGCGGGTACGCCCAAGGGGTCGTGCGACACCCGTCAGGTGCTCTGCGATTCGCACGAGCGCGCGCTGCCCAGTTGGCTGGCCTTCAATTAAATGAACACTAGACTGCCCGAACACCGCGACATTGCCGACGGCCTGGCTGAACGCTAACGTGTAACGCCGAAAACCGCCGCTTGTCGGTTATGGCACTTCCGTCGAGTACAGCCATGCATCCCACAATGGCCGCAGCGACTTCTCGGAGTAGTTGGCGGCCAGGCCGGTGAAGTCATCGGTGGCGACCGTGCCATGGCGGTGCCGGGTCGTCCAATCCTTGAGCAGCGCGAAGAACTTTTCATCGCCTAGCAGATCGCGCAGCGCGTGCAGAGCCAACGCACCACGCTTGTAAACGCGGTCGTCGAACATATCTCGTGGTCCGGGATCGGTGAGCAGCAGGTCTTGTGGCTTCTCGCCCAGCTGCTCGTGGTAGCGACGGGCCAGCTCGTCGGCGCTCGGCCCGCCGCTGTGTTCGGACCACAGCCACTCCGCGTAGCATGCGAATCCCTCGTGTAGCCAGATGTCGCACCAACGTCGCGCGGTCACCGAGTTGCCGAACCACTGGTGCGCTAGTTCGTGGGCGATGAAGCCCTCGTAACCCCGGCTGCCATCGCAATGATTAGCTCCGAAGATCGAAATGCCCTGTGCTTCAAGCGGTATCTCAAGCGGATCGTCGGTGACAACAACCGTGTATCCGTTCGCCAACGGATACGGTCCGAACAACTCGACGAACAGATTCATCATCTCGGGCTGGCGGGCGAAGTCGTGTTCGAAGTCGCGGCGCAGCCGCTCCGGCAGTGCCGCCTGGATAAGAACCGGGGCCCCAGCCAGCCGCATCATCTCGTATGTGCCGATCTGCAGGGTGACGAGATAGGTCGATGTCGGTTCGGGTTGTTCGTAGGTCCACACGGTCCGCGATGCCCCGACCCGTCGCGCCACCAATTTGCCGTTGGCAATCACCCGGTACCGGCTTTCGGTGCTGATCTGAATACGGTAGGCGGCTTTGGCGCCGGGGTGGTCGTTGCACGGGAACCACGATGCGGCACCGTTGGGTTGCCCGGCGACAAGCACACCGTTCGCCAGCTCTTCGAAGCCGACGTCGCCCCACAGCGATTGAATCGGCCTCGGTGAACCGCCGTAGCGCACCACAATCGACAGCGCCACGCCGGTCGCGAGCTTCGATGCCAGCCGGATACGCAACTTCCCACCGCGACAAGCGAATTGGGCGACAGGCTTGCCATTCACCGAAACCTTCGACACTGTCAAGACATTCGACAGATCCAGCGTCAGCTGCTGCAACTCCGTGAGCGTCACCGCGGTGACCGTGGCCCAACCCGACAGCCGATTCACCGCGACCCGGTACTGTAGGTCCAATTCATAGCGCGACACCCAGTAACCAGCGTTGCCGTTATTCGGCAGGTACGGGTCGATGACCGCGGATTCGGCTTTCTTGGGAACCGCCTTGGCCGGCCTGTCGGAAGCTTTCACGCTACGGCATCCCGCGCGCCGCTCACGGGCGTGTTCTTGGCGCTGGACTTACGGTCGAGGTTGCACGGCCTGATCGGATTGCCCTGCCAGCGTGTCGATGCAGGCACTTCGTCGCCGCGCACCACCAATGACGCGGGACCGGCAGTCGCGCCGGCGCCCAGCCGTGCCGCGGGCAGCGCGACGCAATGCGGGCCCAAGGTCGCCCCGGGCTCGAGGACGACGGTGTCCATCTGCATGATCCGGTCATGGAAAAGATGTGTCTGCACTACACAGCCGCGGTTGACGGTGGAACCCTTGCCAAGCGTGACCAGGTCCGCCTCGGGCAGCCAATAGGTTTCACACCACACGCCGCGGCCGACGTGGGCGCCCAACGCCCGTAGCCATAGATTCATTACCGGTGTGCCGTCGGCCGCGCGCGCGAACCATGGCGCCGCGACGATTTCGACGAAGGTATCGGCGACCTCGTTACGCCAGACAAACGGCGACCACAGCGGAGATTCGCCGGGCCTGATCCGGCCGACCAGAAGCCATTTCGCGGCAACCGTGACAACGCCCGCGATCGCGCCCGCAGCCAGTATCACCAGCCCGCCGCCCAGCGCCGCCCACCAGATGCCGAATGTCCTTGCGAGCCATTGCAGTGCGCCCAGCACCGCCAGCGCGATCGCGACCGTCGCGAATACCGGCAGCAGTCGGCATGTTTCCACGACGGCACGCATCGCTTTCAACCGCGGCGGCGGGTTATAGGTGGTTTCCTCGGCGGCCTCGGCGGGGCGCCGTCGCAGCCGCATCGGAGGGCTGCCCAGCCAGGACGAACCGCGCATGGCTTTGGGAGGCGTCGCCGACAGCACGGCGACCAGTCCGTCCTCCGGGACGCGGCGGCCCGGCTGGGTGATGCCTGAGTTGCCGAGAAACGCCCGCCGGCCGACCGTGGCCTTGGCCGCGTATATCCAGCCGCCGCCGAGTTCGTAGCACGCCACCATGGTGTCGTCGGCCAGGAACGCGCCATCGTCGATCACGGCAAACTTGGGGATCAGCAACGCCGTGGAGATCTCGGTGCCTCGGCCGACGTTGGCGCCGAGCAGCCGCAGCCACAGCGGCGTCAGCATGCTGGCATACACCGGGAACAGGTAATCGCGCGCGGCGTCCATGAGCCGTTCGGTCGCCCACAGCCGCCAGCCGGCGCGGCTGCGCACGGGGTGGTAGCCCTCGCGCAACCCCATCGACAGCCCCCGCACCGCCACCACCGTCAGCAGCGTGTACGCCATGAGGCCGGCCAAACTCGCGACGGGTGTCCACAGCAGCGTGGGCAGCACAGCCTGCGACAAACGGCCAGTGTGGCGCACGGCCCCTGCGATCACCGCAATGCCGGCCGCCACCGCGACCAGCGGCAGACCGGCGAGCAGCAGCGACGTCAGCCCGTACACGAGAACCCAGTGGCTTTTGCGTGCTGGCCGTTGCTCGGGCCACGGGTGGCGGGCCTTGCCGGACTTCACCGCGGGCGAGCCCTGCCAATACTGACCGTTCTTGATCTTGCCGGTCACACCCGAGCCCGGTGCCACGTTGGCGTTCTTGCCGACGACCGCGCCCGGCAGCAGCGTGGTCCGGGCGGCGATCGTCGCGTCGTTGCCGATCGTGATCGCACCGACGTGGAACGCGTCCCCGTCGATCCAGTGCCCGCACAGGTCCACCTCGGGTTCGACCGCGCTGCGGTGCCCGAGCGTCAACAGCCCGGTGACCGGCGGGATGGAATGCAGATCGACACCGCTGCCGATAGTGGCGCCCAGTGCGCGGGCGTAATACACCAACCACGGCGCTCCGGCCAGGTTCTCGGCGCCGCTGGTCTCGGCCAGCCGTTCGACGAACCACACGCGCAGGTGCAGCGACCCGCCGCGGGGGTAGGTGCCGGGCTGCACCTTCCGCAATAAGATGCGCGCGAACAGCACCGTGATACCCATTCGCCCCACCGGCGTGACGAACAGAACGAACGCCGCCGCAACCAGCCACCAACTCACCCCAACAGTCCACGGCACCAGATGTATTGCGTGCGCGACGTTGTTACCCAGCGCCAGCCAGGTCAGCCACGGCAAAGCCGCCAGCGTCGCCAACGGCACCGACAACACGGTCTGGGCCAGCTGAGTCAACCACGGGGTGGGTTGCACCACCCGCTCAGTGACCTGCGGCGGGGGCTCGAGCTCGTCGAGGAACCCGGCGAACGAGCCCAGCCGAGGGTGATCGTAGAGGTCGGCGACGGTGATCCGCGGATACTGCTGCCGCAGCGCGGCCACCAGCTGCGCGGCCGCCAGCGAGCCACCGCCAAGCGCGAAGAAGTCGGCCTCCGGACCGTCGACCACGGCCCCCAACAGATCCCGCCACCGCTCGGCCAGCCGCGCGGTCGTGCCGCCCAGGTCGGGCGTTTCATCGACGTCCGAATTATCCGAACCGGGCGGCGGCCACGGCAGCGCATCCCGGTCGACCTTGCCCGACGTGCGGGTGGGCAGCTCCTCGACGCGAACCAGCCGTGGCACCAGCGCGGCGGGCAGCTGTTCGGCGAGCCGGCCGCGGGCCTGGTCGATGTCGAACGACGGAGCCGCGCTGACGACGTAGCCGACCAGCACCGGCGTGCCGGTGCTGCTACGACGGACCGCGGCCGCGCCGCCGCTGACCCCGGGCAAGTGGACCAGCGCGGCGTCGACCTCGCCGAGCTCGATGCGGCGGCCCCCGACCTTGACCTGGTCATCGGTGCGTCCGCAGAAATACAGCCCGTCGCGTTCCAACCGGACGAGATCGCCGCTGCGATATGCGCGCCGCCAGCCCAGCGTCGGCAGCGCGGCGTACTTCTCGGCGTCTTTGTCCTTGTCCAGGTAGCGGGCCAGCCCCACACCGCCGATCATCAGCTCGCCGCTGTCTCCATAGCCGACCGGCCGGCCGTCGTTATCGACGACGGCCAGGTCCCAGCCCGGCAGCGGCAGCCCGATGCTGATTGGGTCCCCGCCTTCGAGCTTGGCGGCGCACGCGACCACGGTGGCCTCGGTCGGGCCATAGGTATTCCACACCTCCCGGCCGTCGACAGCGAGCCGCTCGGCCAGCTCCGGAGGGCAGGCCTCTCCGCCGAAGATCAACAGCCGCACCGCTTCGAGTGCCTCGGCGGGCCACAGCGACGCCAGCGCGGGCACCGTCGAGACCACGGTCACATCGCGGGTGACCAGCCACGGGCCGAGGTCCATCCCGCTGCGCACCAGCGATCGCGGCGCCGGGACCAGGCAGGCGCCGTGGCGCCAGGCCAGCCACATCTCCTCGCACGACGCGTCGAAAGCCACCGACAGTCCGGCCAGCACCCGGTCACCTGGACCAATCGGGTTGTCCTGCAAAAACGTCTGCGCCTCGGCGTCGACGAATGCGGCGGCACTGCGGTGTGTGACGGCCACGCCCTTCGGCGTGCCAGTCGATCCGGACGTGAAGATGATCCACGCGTCGTCGCGTAGCAGCGGCGTCGCGGCCTGCCAGCCGCGGGACGAGCCGGGGCCTCGTCGCAAGCCCGTTTCGGTGATGGCCGCAGCAACGCCGGCCGCACGGAACACCAGCTCGGCACGTTCGTCGGGGTCGTCGGCGTCGACCGGCACATAGGCCGCACCGGTGGCCAGCGCCGAAAGGATCGCCTCATAGAGCGCATAGCTGCCCGACGGCATCCGGATGCCGATCCGGTCGCCACGGCCGATGCCGCGCGCGGCCAGCCAGGCCGCGCCGGCCTCGATGTCGGCGATCAGCTCGCTGTAGGTCAGCTGTACGGCGCCGTCGTCGATCGCCGCGGCGTCCGGGTAGCGTGCGGCGGTGTGGTTGAGAATGTCGATAAGGGTGCGCGGGTCGGGCGCATCGGGCGACAACAGGTACTGCGCTGGGACGGGCTTCGGGTCCGGGGACCTGGGAGACCTGGGAGACCTGGGAGACGGAGCCACCGTATGAAAATACTCAAAGCTCGCGATTGCCGCGGCGATCCACCGGCAAGACGCCAGGAATGTGTCTGGGATGCCACATGGCTCCCCTGGGGATCGAGCGGCTTCGGTTGGCGATCCCTACACCCGGGGAGTCAGATCCAGCGAGGTCACCGTCGGCATTCTGGTGATCACCCACCGGTGGTGGTCGCGCCGCATGGACAGCCGGTAGGAGAGGTATTTCAGCGAGGGGACGGCCCCCTTCAGCTCGCTGGTCGCCGAGGTGTTGGTGTACAGCAGCACGGTCGCCTCGCGGCCGTCCAGTGATTCCACGGCCGCGGCGGTAACCTGCGTGCTGTCGGTGACCTTCGCCTGCTTGTTGGTCTCCGCGATCGCATCGATGAATTTGCGGTAGTCGGCTTCGAGGTCGCCACTGAGGTAGACCGCCGCACGATCGACCAGCGTGTCCATGTTCTCCGGCGTGTAGTTCCACAGCGTGGCGATCGCACTGACCGCAGTCCGGGCGACCTCCGTCTTGATCGCTACCTGCGCCCGGTCAGCCAGATACGGCTGCACTGTGGAACCCGCAAACGCCGCGGCGCCGACGAACAGCGCGGCAGACACACCCACCGCGACGGCGGGCCGCCGGCCGATCCACCGTTTCACCGGGCGGGCTGCATCACCGGCTTGCGCAGCATCTTCCGCTGTCGCTTCGCCGGCTGCGGCTTCAGCGACAGCGTCGGGCAGAGGATCGACGCTTGCCTTGTCGGCCTTGTCGGCCTTGTCGGCCTTGTCGGCCTTGTCGGCCTTGTCGGCCTCATCCTTCAGATCACCTGGGCGAGATTGCTGATCTTCCACTGGTCCCCTTCCTGCCTGGCCGTCACCACCCAGCGATAGGCGATGTCGACGGCATTCTTGCCGTCAGCCGAGGTGGTGGTCACGTCGGTGGCCACCAGTACGTCGGCACTGCCGTCGTCGTTCCATCGCTCCACGCCGGCGTCGAGAACCCTGCCGGTTCCCGGCTCCTGCCTGGCCACCTGGAGCAGGATCCAATTCGCATTATCCTGGTATTGTTTCGCGAATTCACCGGTAGCGTGAGCAAGCACCCCGGCCACGTAGTCGTTGACGTGAAAGGGATCCGGCGAGGTGAACAATGTCATGAAAGAGCGGACTTCGCCGAGCACCGCAACGTCTCTCATCGCTGCCCGTCGGTGCGACTCATGTGAGATCAACGTCAGGGCGGCCGCGGTGATCGCCTCTGTCATGACCAATCCGGCGACGACGAACATGACCGGCAGCCGCTGCAGCCGCCACGGCCGTCCCGGCGCAACGGTTTTCGCCTCGAACAGTGGCGTTTCGTCCGGTTGAACCCGGCGGCGCGGACTCAATTGCCATCCTCGGCGGGTGGCGGCTTGGTCACCACGGTGAGGTCGTCGAGGAGCCACTGTGCGGTCGCGGACTTGACAAAGCTCACCCGCACCGTCGCGCTGATGGGCCGTTCCTTACCCGGATCACCGCGCTCGCCCTGCAGGAACACCAGCATCGTGGCGTCGCGTGGCGCCACCGACAAGACGGAGCTATTGACCGCCCAGTACTCGTTGGCCACGGGTTTCGTCTTCTCGACCGCCTGCTGCTCGGCTTCCAGCCGTTCGCGGTATCTGTCGGTCACCAGCGACCGGGCGTGCGCGAAATCGTCCTGCAACGACTTCGGGTTGTAGGTCAGCATCTGCTCGACGATCTTGGGTCCCCGTCCTGCGATCTCCGCGCGGGTTTGGTCGATCGTCCGATCATGTTGGTAGACCACCAGATAGCTCATCACCGCACCCGCAATGCACAGCAACGCAGCAATCAGGGAAACCACCGCGGCGCGAACAGCTGCGTTTCGTGGCGGCCGGGTGGGCGCGACCCGTCGCACCTGTGTGCGCGCCAGCATGTCGGCAAAGGTGCGCCGCTGCTCGTCCCAGAACGGCCACAGCCAGCCCACCAACACCGAGGCGGTGTCGAGCAGGTGCGCCAGGTCGCGCAGCAGCAGCCGCCACGGCCCGACCAGCCCGACGGACCCGATCGGGGCGCCGTTGTTCGGCTGTACCGCGATGCCGAAGACTGCGCGGCCAAGGCTCCACCCGGTGATGGTCGGCAGCAATGCGCGGTTGGCGGCGGTCAGGGCTATCGCAAGCCCGGCGATCGAAACACACGACCACCACCACCCGCCGCGCAGCGGCACACTCAAGGCGGCCAACGCCGTCGTGGTCACCACGGCGACGCCCGGCAGGGTGTCGACGGCGAACGCCGCGGCGCGAACCCTCCAGGGCGCCAGTAGGGTCACCGGAACCGGTGTCTCGTCGACTGCCGCGGTGGTCTCGGTGTCGTCGACCACCGCCGTCACTTCGTCACCAGGTCGAGGTTGGCGATCTTGTACTGGCCGGCGTCGCGTGCCATCTTCACCCGCATCCGGTATCCGTAGAGTTGCCCGTGCTCCATGATGCTGTCGATCTTGACGCGCAGTGCCACCAACAGGTCGACCGAACCGTCGGGGTTGTCGCGTTCGACCGCTGTTCGCATCTCAGCCACCTGAACGTGGGCATCGGCGGCCTGGTAGGCCTGCTCGAGCATCGTGGCGTACACCGCGTTCTGCGCAGCGAAGGCGCCGGTGGCACATTCGAGGATCTTCCGTTGCGCAGCGGGCAGAGCGGCGGTGTCGGGCACCTGGGTGGCGGTGACGCAATCCTTGGCGGCCGCGACCGCCGTGGCGTTGTCACGGGCGATGGCCCGGATTTCGTTGTCGGAGCGCAACGCGCAGTAGCCGCCCGTCCCCACACCGGCGGTCAGCACCAGCAGCGCGGCACAGATGCCCCGCACCCAGCCGCCGCCGAGCCGGGACGGGCCAGCTGAGGGAGCTTCCTCGGCTACCGCCGATACCGGCTCCGCGGCGGGCGAGGCGGTGTCGTCAGCCCCGTCGTCTGGTGGCCGGCCGAGATTCCCGGGCGGTGACGCGTCATCGGCAGCGGAGGTGTTCAGCTGGTCGGCGCCAGCATGTCCTTCCATCCGTTGTCTCCTGTGTTGCTCGAGTCGTCGACGGAGAACGTGACGCCGTCTGGACCCATCAGCTCTTCGCTCTGCGTACGGTAGATCGCTGCGGGCGCCCCGCTCGGAGTGTAGACGCACGGATTGGGCTGCTGGCCGTTGCACTGGACGGTCCCGGAGCCGGGCCGCTGCAGCGGGTCGTTGAGCGGCGGCGGCGTCGGTGCGACCCTATCGGCGGGCAGCGGGTTGAGGCCGGTGTTGACCGACGGCGCCTGGATCACGTGGCCCGGCTCCACCGGCTGATCGCAGCGCGCGCCCGGCGCCGGGCAGTTGCGGATCTGGTTGGGCTCGCCATACCAGGGGTTGGTGCCGAGCGGGATATAGGGTTTGTCGCTGCGGCAGTCACGGGGCGTCGGCGCGCGTTTGCCGGGCACGTCGACGCACGGGATATTGCGCACTCCGCGCACGGCCTGGCCCTGGGTGTCCTGCGGGATCGCACAGTAGGAGTCCACCAGCTCGGCCGGGCTGGTGTCGGCGAATGCCCGCCACTGCGATGCCGGCATATAACCGGTCAGACAGGGTGGCGGTGGGTTGAATAGCCCGCCCGGGATGTCCAGCGCGCCCCGGTCGGGAAACACCGCGGTGATCGTCTGCAGGATCGAAGCGAGCTGCGGCACGAACACCAGCAGTTGTTCGCCGTTGCGGTGGTAGCGCTTGAGCATGTCGGTCACGATCACGGTGTTCTCCAGCGTCTGCGGCAGCGTTTCGCGCACATCGCTGAGTGTCCCGTTCAACTCGTCGGCGGTCGGGGCGGCTTGGCGCAGGATGCCTTTGACGGCCTGGTCCTTCTCGGCGGACTGCGCGGCCAGCGTGTTCAGGTTGCGCGCCCAGCGCCCGATCGCGTCACCCGAGTCGACCTGGCTGTTCAGGATCGGTCCCGAGTGCTCGATGATGTCGGTGAAGTCGGTGATGTTGGTCTTGAAGTCGGCGGCGATCGCCTGCGTCGCATCCACCAGGCGCTGCAACGCC
>NZ_JBYCKY010000188.1:0-3005 GCF_057473605.1 Mycobacterium sp. TH-M82
ACTTCGACCGGCACCTGGTAGGTGGCGCCACCGACGCGGCGGCTGCGCACCTCCAGCGCAGGCTTGACATTGTCCAGCGCACGTTTGAGGGTCACCACCGGGTCGGTGGCGGTCTTCTCCCGGGCCTGCTCGAGCGCGCCGTAGACGATATGCTCCGCCAGCGATTTCTTTCCGCGCAGCAGCACCTTGTTGACCAGCTGGGTGACCAGCTGCGACCCGTATACCGGATCGGAAACCAGCGGACGCTTGGGTGCGGGGCCCTTGCGCGGCATCAGCCCTTCTCCTTCTTGGCGCCGTAGCGGCTGCGGGCCTGCTTGCGGTTCTTGACCCCCTGCGTGTCCAGCGAGCCGCGAATGATCTTGTACCGCACGCCGGGCAGGTCCTTCACCCGGCCGCCACGCACCAGCACCATGGAGTGCTCCTGCAGGTTGTGGCCCTCGCCGGGGATGTAGGCCGTGACTTCCACCTGGCTGGTCAGCTTGACGCGCGCGACCTTGCGAAGCGCCGAGTTCGGCTTCTTCGGGGTAGTCGTGTACACGCGGGTGCACACGCCACGGCGCTGCGGGCTGCCCTTGAGGGCCGCAGTCTTGACCTTGCTGATCTTGTCGCGGCGTCCCTTGCGGACCAGCTGCTGAATGGTTGGCATCTACCGGCTTCCTGTGTTGCTGTTCACGTCTCTGTCTGGCATTTGTCCTGCAGTTATGCCCCGCCACGTCACCCCGCGATCGGGTGTGTCGCATGGGCCGGCCGCGGATCTCTCCGCTGCATCATGGACATGCGAATTCGCCCGGCGCGCGCTTTATGTCACCAGAGATGCCACGAAACGCGCCTTCGGTGGCCAGGCACGAGCTATAACAATACCCGGCTGTGCTTGGGCCGGTCAAAACGGCGGCGTATCCGTCGCGCAGCCGCTCCACGGTGAAGGCTTGGTCACCAGTCAATGGCCGTATGGCGCGGAAGTCGCGCCGGTCCAGCGTTAACAGCACGTCGGTGCGGTATTCGGCGGCCAACACGACCGCGGCGCCGTCGGCCAGATCCAGGTTCAGGTCGGTGTACTGGCGCCGGACGGCCAGCGTGGCGCTCAGCAGCCGCGGGGTGGTCGCGGCGATGGTGATTCGAGTCGTTTCAGCCCGGGCGGCCAGGGTGCCCACGATGACGTCAGCAGTGCGCCGATCGGCGCGGATGCTGGCCACCTGATGGACCTCGGCGAGGGTCAGTGGACTGACGACCAACAGACCACAAGTGTCGACGGCTCAGGCCTTCGCGCCGTGCCGGCCCGCGCCGGCGGCGAAGCGGCCCGCACCGCGCTGGGCTTCGTCTGCGACCCGGGCGATGCTGGCAAATTCGTGCGCCATCGCCTCGGATTCGCTCACACCCCACTGGTGCAACGCGGACAACCGATCCGAGCGCAGGCACTGCTGCGGCAGCGCCGCGAGTTCGGCGGCCAGTTGCTCCGCCGCCGGCCGGGCCTGGCCGTTGGGCACCACCCGATTGGCCAGCCCGATCGCATGCGCCTCGGCAGCGCCGACGGCGCGGCCGGTCAAGATCATGTCCATCGCGCGGCTGTGCCCGATCAGCCGGGGCAGCCGCACGGTGCCACCGTCGATCAGTGGCACCCCCCAGCGGCGGCAGAACACCCCGAACACCGCGTCGGCCTCGGCCACCCGCATATCGCACCACAGCGCCAGCTCCAAGCCGCCGGCGACCGCGTAGCCGCTGACCGCGGCGAGCACCGGTTTGGACAGCACCATCCGGGTCGGTCCCATCGGCCCCGGCCCGCTGCGGTGCACCGGGTTGGCATCCGATGTGCCGAAGGCTTTGAGGTCAGCTCCCGCGCAGAAGGTTCCGTTGTCGCCCCACAGCACCGCCACCGCTGCGTCATCGTCATGATCGAACGCGTCGAACGCGGCGTGCAGCGCCGCAGCGGTCGCACCGTTGACGGCGTTGCGCGCCTGCGGCCGGTTCAGAATCACCGTCGTCACCGCACCGTTGCGTTCCACCCGCACCGGGTCACTCATCTCGCCTCCACTGGTTGCTCGAAGTTGCGCCGCCGGCCGAGTTCGGCGGCGAAGTCGGTATAGGCCGCCCGCAGTGCCTCCCCGGGCCAGTCGGGTGGCAGCAGTCCGCTCGGCAGCACCGGATCGGTGAGCAGATGGCGGACCATCGCCGCTGCAACCACGAAGCGGCCGGCAACATCATTGGCAGCGGCCATTGCGTTGCACAACTCGTTTCCGGATTCTGCCCAGCTGGGCAGGTCCCACAGCTGGCCCGCCAGGCCTGCGGGGTCGTCGTCGCGCGCGGTGAACACCCGCGACCGGCCCGAGACGTCGGCATCCAGGGCGATGTCGAGGTTGTCCGGTCGCATCCACACGCCTTCCCGCAATTCCGCTAATCGTTTGCTTGACAACGTGGTTCGCAGTGCCGCTCGAGAGCGGGCATCGTTGCCGACGCTGGTAACCACCACCGTTATCCAGTCACCCCGCCAGGGCCGAGCCCGCGGGCTTAACGCCTCGTCCTGGCGGCGCTGACGCGTCAGCAGCCGCTCCGACAGCCGGTAGCCGCCGGCGGACCGGATCAGGTCGCCGGCAGCCACCATCCGGGTCAGCGCCACCCGCAGCGTCGACTCCTTGATGCCGAAAACCGCCGTCAGCCCGAGCAATTCGGCAGCACTCGCCGATGCGGGATGGGCACCGAGCAACACCGACAACACCACCGACCGCGCGGTCATCCGCGTCAGCGTTGTCGGCATCGACGAGACCCCTTCTAGACCTGGGACGCCTGCCGGCCGTAGTCGCCGAACGGCTCGTCGCGGTGTCGCACCGCCTCGCGGAACCCGTGTGCCACCGAGTCGGCGACGAACGCATGCCCCTCCGGGGTGTGCCGGGCCGCGCCGTCGAACACGGTGGAAACCATCGCGCTGGTGGCCACCCCCTGGGCCAGCAGCGCCGAGTTCAACGCCAGCTTGACCATGATCAACTGGTTGACCGGCATCGCCGCGATCCGGG